>NZ_JBHYMC010000030.1:4893-79521 GCF_042742535.1 Streptomyces sp. NPDC058880 | reverse complement strand
GGCCGGACCCGATGGTCCGGCCGCCGCCCCTTCCGCGCGAAGCCGCTACGCGAGCGGGTCGGTTCCCGACCCCGCCTCGCGCTCCTTCTCCGCCAGCTCGTCGTCGAAGCTCGCCGGTGCGGCATCGCGGTCCGACAGCTCGGTCGCCGCGGGCGGCTCGACCAGCCAGTCCGGGTTCGACTGCTGGTCCCACCACCGCCACGCCAGGTATGCGCCGGCGGCGACCAGGCCGACGAGCGCGGCTCCGCGCAGCACCTTGCCGCGGCGCCGTGCCCGCTCGTGCTTGCGCACCAGCCGTTGCACTTCCTTGGCGGTCACCTGGCCGCGCAGCGCCGCCAGGGCGGCCGTCGAACGCGACGCGGCCTCCTCGGCCACGGGCGTGGCGGCTGCGATCGCGCTCTCGATCTTCGGCTGCGTGTAGTCGGCCGCCTGACGGGCCGCCAGCAGCGTCTGGTGGACCGCCTTCGTCGCAGCCCGGTCCACGGGCGGCGGCACGTGCGCCCGCGCCGCCTTCAGCCGCGGGTGCAGATGGCAGTCGTAGGTCATCCGGGCCTGGCGCGCCGCGCCGGTGGCAGCCTGGGACATCATCGGCGTCAGCCGTTCGTTGGCCTCGTGCGCGTAGTGCACCGCAGCGTCCCTGGCGGATTCCGCGTACGGCGCCACCATTTCAGCCGCGTACCGCACGCTCTCCCTGGCGCTCTCGGCTGCCAGGCGCGCGCTGTCCTTGCCGGTCACGGGATCCTCCTCCTCGGTGGCGGACACAGTTCACCTTTCCACCCTTTGTCGGATCATGCCTGCCACAGCGCCGAGCGGCATGCGCGACAGGGCATACGGGTGGACGATTTCAGTGCCGCGGAGCGCTCCGTGCGACCATCTGGACCGACAGTGATGACTATGGAAGGCAGATCCGTGGCCGAGAAGCTCTACGCCACCCTGAAGACCACCCGCGGCGACATCGAGATCGAGCTGCTGGAGAACTTCGCTCCGAAGACCGTTCGGAACTTCGTCGAGCTCGCCACGGGCGCCCGCGAGTGGACCCGTCCCACGGACGGCCAGAAGACCACCGACCCGCTCTACGACGGCACCGTCTTCCACCGCGTCATCAGCGGCTTCATGATCCAGGGCGGCGACCCGCTCGGCAACGGAACCGGCGGCCCGGGCTACGCCTTCGCGGACGAGTTCCACCCCGATCTGGCCTTCACCAAGCCCTACCTGCTCGCCATGGCCAACGCCGGCCCGGGCACCAACGGCTCGCAGTTCTTCATCACCGTCGCCCCGACCGCCTGGCTGACGCGCAAGCACACCATCTTCGGCGAGGTCGCCGACCCGGCGAGCCGCAAGGTCGTGGACGCCATCGCCGCCAGTGCCACCAACCCGCGCACCGAGCGGCCGCTGGACGACGTGATCATCAAGTCCGTCGTCGTCGAGAAGCGCTGACCCCTCCGCCCGCTCCGCCAGGCCCCCGGGAACCTTTCCGCCCCGCCCGTCCGTCCTGGATACGTACCGGAACCGGATACGTACCGGACCGGCGGGGTCGCACCGCCTGCCCTGCCGCCGACCGAGGGGACCGATGGACACCGACCGTCTGCCGGGCTGCTACCGCCACCCGGACCGCGACACGGGGATCAGCTGCACCCGCTGCGAGCGCCCCATCTGCCCCGAGTGCATGATCAGCGCCTCGGTGGGCTTCCAGTGCCCCGAGTGCGTACGCGAGGGCTCCGGGACCGGGCACCGGCCCGCCGCGAACGCGCCGCGCACCCTCGCGGGCGGGGTGGTCGCCGACGATCCCCACCTGGTCACCAAGATCCTCATCGGGATCAACGCGGCGGTGTTCCTCGCCGGCCTCGCAGCACCCGCGATCGTGATCCAGCTCGAACTGCTCGGCCGCTACGTCGAGTACTTCGGCGCTCCGTTGGAAGGGGTCTCCACCGGCCAGTACCACCGGCTGCTGACCTCGGTGTTCCTGCACGTCGAGTGGTGGCACATCACCGGCAACATGATCGGCCTGTGGGTGATCGGAGGCCCTCTGGAGGCGGCCCTGGGCCGCGCCCGCTACCTCGCCGTCTACCTGCTCTCGGGCCTGGGCGGCAGCGTCCTCGTCTACCTGCTGACCCCGCCGAACACCCCGACCCTCGGCGCCTCCGGAGCGGTCTTCGGCCTGCTCGGCGCCACGGTGGTGCTGGTGCGGCGGCTGCGGTACGAGATGCGGCCGGTGATCGTCATGGTCGTGCTGATGCTGGTGCTGACCTTCTTCCCCTTCGGCGGTGCCCTCAACGTGTCCTGGCAGGCCCACGTGGGCGGTCTAGTCACCGGCGCGCTGGTCGGGCTCGGCATGCTCACGCCGACCGCCGCCCGGCATCGCGCACTCGTCCAGTGGGGCACCTGTGCGGCGGTGTTCCTGCTGGCAGCAGCGCTGATCATGCTCCGTACGGCGGAACTCACCTGATCACACCGGCGTCAACTCTCCACAGAGTTATCCACAGATCTTCTGCCTTTTCCTCAGCTGTGGATGACGCTGTGGATAACTCCTGGGGAGAGCTTCCGTCAGGGACGGCCGGGTGCTACTTCCACTGCGTGGAAACGCCGAATCCCGCCGCGATGAAGCCGAACCCGACCACGATGTTCCAGTTGCCCAGCGCCTCGACCGGCAGCTGGGTCTCGGTCACGTAGAAGACGACGATCCACGCGAGACCGATCAGGAAGAACGCCAGCATGACCGGGGCCACCCAGCTGCGGTTCGTCAACCGGATGCTCTGCGGCTGCCGCGTGGGCGGCGGGGTGTAGTCGTCCTTCTTGCGGATACGTGACTTCGGCACGAGGGGCTCTCCTGTCGATGCGCTGGGGACCTTGCCTGCCCCGGGCGTCCGTTAGCGTAGTGGACCTGTGGCGTTGAAGGAGAAGGGTACGTTGAGCAATTCAGACGACTCCTCCGCGGGTACCCGCCGCCGGGCCAGGCCGGTCCGGTTGCTGACGGCCGCCGTCTTCGCCCTGGCCGGGCTGCTCTTCGTCACCAGTTTCAACACTTCCAAGGGTATGAACATCCGGACGGACGCCTCCCTCCTGAAACTGTCCGATCTCATCGAGGAGCGCAGCCAGGACAACGCGGAGCTGGAGGAGAGCACCGGAGCGGCCCGCCGCCGCGTGGACGCCCTCGCCGCCCGCGACAACGGCAGCAGCCGGGCACAGGACGCCGAGCTGGCCGCCCTGCGGGCCGCCTCGGGCACCGAGGAGCTCTCCGGCAAGGGCCTGACCGTCACCCTCAACGACGCCCCTCCCAACGCCACCGCCCGCATTCCCAACGTGCCCGAGCCGCAGCCCAACGACCTGGTGATCCACCAGCAGGACCTCCAGGCCGTGGTGAACGCCCTGTGGCAGGGCGGCGCCCAGGGCATCCAGGTCATGGACCAGCGGCTCATCTCCACCAGCGCGGTGCGCTGTGTGGGCAACACCCTGATCCTCCAGGGCCGCGTCTACTCGCCCCCGTACAAGATCTCCGCCGTCGGCGACCCGGCGGCGCTCAAGAAGGCCCTCGCCGCCTCCCCGGCCCTGCAGAACTACCAGGCGTACGTGAACGCCTACGGCCTGGGCTGGAAAGTGGACGAGCACAAGGCGCTGACACTTCCCGCCTACTCCGGCACAGTGGACCTCCACTATGCGAAGCCGGTGGGCGCCACCCCGTGACCGGGTCCGTTCCGACGCCGTACTGCGGCTGGCGGTACGGACGTTCAGCGAGGCGTGCCTGACGGCCGGCGCGCTGATCGTGCTCTTCGTCGCCTACGTCCTGCTGTGGACCGGGGTCACCGCGGACCGGGCCGCAGCCGGCGAGATGGCCCGGCTGCGCGACAGCTGGGCGGCCGGCGCACCGCGGGCGGCGCCGGCCGCCGCGCCCGGGGCCGCCCCGCTGCCGCCGGAGTCCACCGCAGCCGAGCCGCCGCCCCGCCACCCCGCGGGCCGGGCCTTCGCCGAGATGTACGTACCGCGCTTCGGCCCGGACTGGGTCCGGCCGGTCCTGGAGGGCACGGACCCCGAGCTGCTGAAGAAGGGCCTGGGCCACTACACCGCCACCGCCCCCCTCGGGGCCGTCGGGAACTTCTCCGTGGCCGGCCACCGCCGCACCCACGGAGACCCCTTCAAGGACTTCCCGAAGCTGCGCCCGGGGGACGAGGTGATCCTCAAGGACGCGGGCACCCGGTACACGTACACGATCCGGGGCGGGCCCCTGCGCATCCTGCCCACCGACGTCGGAGTGGTCGACC
This sequence comes from Streptomyces sp. NPDC058880, assembly GCF_042742535.1. Lineage (NCBI taxonomy): Bacteria > Bacillati > Actinomycetota > Actinomycetes > Kitasatosporales > Streptomycetaceae > Streptomyces > Streptomyces sp. NPDC058880. Next base: position 75,265 of record NZ_JBHYMC010000030.1, on the reverse strand, counting down.
CGGTCCCCGGCGGGTCCCCCTTCACGGCGCCGGGCCGGTACCTGACGCTGACCACCTGCGACCCCGAGTGGGGACACAGCCACCGGCTGGTGGTCTGGGCGGAACTGACCGGAACGCACCCCGCGGCGCAGAGCGGGCCGGGGGGTTCGTCCAGGTGACCCTCTCCGCCGGGCCGCTGCCTTTAGTCTGTTCGCGTACCGCCCCCGCGGTGCGTTGAACGAATATGGACGAAAAGGAATCAGGCGGCATGTACGGCTGGATCTGGCGGCATCTGCCGGGCAACGCGTGGGTGCGCGCCCTGATCTCCCTCGTACTGGTCCTCGCCGTGGTTTTCGTGCTGTTCCAGTACGTCTTCCCGTGGGCCGAGCCACTCCTTCCGTTCAACGATGTGACGGTGGACGAGGGATCGGGAGCCAGTCCGTGAGCGCACGCATTCTGGTCGTGGACAACTACGACAGCTTCGTCTTCAACCTGGTCCAGTACCTCTACCAGCTGGGAGCCCAGTGCGAGGTCCTGCGCAACGACGAGGTCGCCCTCGCGCACGCGCAGGACGGCTTCGACGGGGTGCTGCTCTCCCCCGGACCGGGCACGCCCGAGCAGGCCGGCGTCTGCATCGACATGGTCCGGCACTGCGCCGGCACCGGCGTCCCCGTCTTCGGCGTGTGCCTGGGCATGCAGTCGATGGCGGTGGCCTACGGAGGCGTGGTGGGCCGGGCCCCGGAGCTGCTGCACGGCAAGACCTCGCCCGTGGTGCACGGCGGGCTCGGCGTCTTCGAGGGACTGCCCTCGCCCTTCACCGCGACCCGGTACCACTCCCTCGCGGCCGAGCCCGCGACCCTGCCCGACGTGCTGGAGGTCACGGCACGGACCGAGGACGGGATCATCATGGGCCTGCGCCACCGGGAGCACGACGTCGAGGGCGTGCAGTTCCACCCCGAGTCGGTGCTGACCGAATGGGGCCACCGGATGCTCGCGAACTGGCTGGTCCGGTGCGGTGACGCCGGCGCGGTGGAGCGCTCGGTGGGGCTGGCCCCGGTGGTGGGCAAGGCCGTCGCGTGACGACGGTCGCGCCGTCCGCGCCCACGGAGGGCCGGGCCGCGCGACGCAGGGCAGCTCAGGAGGCCGCGAAACGGGCCGCCGGGAACACCCGGCGGCGGGGCGGACGGCGGCGGGGCGGACGGCGGCGCAAGCGGCCGGCGTCGGGCGGCCCGGTGGTCATCGCGAGCCGGCTGGGCGGGGAGCTGTTCATCACGGCGGGCCTGGTGATGCTGCTGTTCGTCGCCTATCAGCTCTGGTACACGAACGTGGTGGCGGAGCGGACGGCGAACGGCGCCGCAGGCTCGCTGCTGCAGACCTGGGAGCGGCAACCGGACGGCGGCGGGACGGCCCCGCCGGTGACGGCCTTCGAGCCGGGCCAGGGCTTCGCCATCCTCCACATCCCCAAGCTGGACGTGAAGGTCCCGGTGGCCGAGGGCATCAGCAAGCCGAAGGTCCTGGACCGGGGCATGGTCGGGCACTACGGCGAGGGCGCGCTGAAGACCGCGATGCCGGCCGACAAGCAGGGCAACTTCGCGGTGGCCGGACACCGCAACACCCACGGCGAGCCGTTCCGCTACATCAACCGGCTGGTGCCCGGGGACCCCGTCGTGGTCGAGACCCGGGACGCCTACTACACGTACGAGATGACCTCGTCGCTCGCGCAGACACCGCCGACGAACATCGGAGTGATCAAACCCGTGCCGGAGGGCTCCGGTTTCACCTCCGAGGGCCGGTACATCACGCTGACCACCTGCACCCCGGAGTTCACCAGCACCTACCGGATGATCGTATGGGGCAGGATGACCGACGAACGACCGCGCAGCCAGGGCCCGCCGCCCGCGCTGACCAGCTAAGGAAGAATCACGCAGTGTCTCGTGCCAGCCGCCGTGCCGCGGCCCCGCCCGCCGGCAGCCGCAGTGTGCTCGCCGGGTTCCTGAGCCTGCTGGGCGAGGTCCTCATCACGGCGGGCCTGGTGCTGGGGCTGTTCGTGGCCTACTCGCTGTGGTGGACGAACGTCCTCGCGGACCGGCAGGCCGCCGCGCGCGGGAACGAGATCCGGCAGCAGTGGCTGAACCCGGCCCCCGAGCAGGCCGGACCGGGTGCGCTCGACACCCGGGGCGGAGTCGGCTTCCTGCACGTGCCGGCGATGCGGAACGGCGAGGTGCTCGTCAAGGCGGGCACGGCGCCGGACATCCTCGACGACGGCGTGGCCGGGTACTACACGGAGCCCGTGAAGTCGGCGCTGCCGTGGGACGAGAAGGGGAACTTCTCGCTGGCCGCGCACCGCGACGGGCACGGGGCGAAGTTCCACAACATCGACAAGGTGAAGAACGGCGACGCGGTCGTCTTCGAGACCCGGGACACCTGGTACGTCTACCGGGTCTTCGCAGAGCTGCGCCAGACCTCGAAGTACAACACCGACGTGATCAACGCGGTCCCCAAGGAGTCCGGCAAGACCGCTCCGGGCCGGTACATCACGCTCACCACCTGCACCCCGGTCTACACCTCGAAGTACCGGTACATCGTGTGGGGCGAGCTGGTCCGGACGGAGAAGGTCGACGCCCGGCGCACGCCCCCGGCGGAGCTGCGCTGAGCCGGGGCCTGCGCGGCCCCCAGAGGGCCTGGAGGGCCCCGCGGGAGCCCCGGGAGTTCCAGGGAGTCCCAGGAATCCCAGAGGCCCCGGACAGGCCCGCAGACGCCCGTCTGTCGCCGCCGTGGGTGTGGGCGTGTGAAAGGTCCGGCCCCTCTCGCATCCGAGAGGAGCCGGACCTTTTCACACGGACCTGGTCGCCGGACCGGCGGCCGAGGGGCCGCGCCTAGCGGCGGCCTCCGCCACCGGTCAGGCCTCCGAAGAGACCGCCGTTGTTGTTCCCGCCGTCCTGCTGTCCGGCGATCGTGGCCACGTTGACGGCCTGTCCCGACGCGCCGGGGGTACCGGGCTCCGGGCTGGTGCTCACCACGAGCGCGTTGTCGTCCGACGGGCCGGCGACGATGCCAAGCCGCAGGTTGGCTCGCTGCAGGTCGTTCTTGTACTGGCCCAGGGTCCGGCCGGAGAAGTTCGGGACGACCGTCGCCTGCGAGGCCTTGGCGATGGTGATGCCCACGGCCTTGTTCTGTTCGAGCTCCTGGCCCGCCGCGAACTGCTGGCCGATGACCGTGCCCGGAGCGGCTCCCGGCTGGTCGGACTCCGTGACGCTGCCGAGCCGCAGGTTGACCGCCTTGAGGGCCTTCTCCGCCTCGTCCTTGGTCTTGCCCGTGAGGTCGGGGACCTCGGACTTGGACGGCTCCTTGGCCACCGTCAGCGTGATCACGCTGTTCTTCTCGGCCTCGGAACCGGCCTTCGGGTTCTGCTCCAGGACGGTCCCCGGGGTGCGGTTGGACTCCTGCGTCTTGCGGTCGACCTGGAAGCCCTTGTCCTTCAGCGCCTTCTCGGCCTCCTCGTACTTCATGTTGAGCACGTCGAGGACGGAGATCTTCGGGGCGCCCGAGGAGATGGTCACCGTGACCGTGGAGCCCTCTTCGACCTTGGTGGCGGGCTCCGGGTCCTGCTTGCAGACGTTGCCCTTGGGCTGGTCCTCGCAGGGCGCTTCGCCGCCCTTGACCACCTTGAGCTTGGAGTTCTCGCCGCTCTTGGTCGCCTGTTCCAGGGTCTGGCCGATGAGCTTGGGCACGTTGGGCCGGTTGTCGGCGGTGTCCCCGAACAGGGAGCGGCCGATGAGGATCGCGCCGACCAGGACGAGGATGCCGGCCGCCACGAGCAGGACGGTGGACGCCCTGCTCTTCTTCTGGCTCTGGCGGCGGTTCGGACCCTGGTCGTAGCCCTGGTCGCCATAGCCGTAGCCGCCGTCACCCGGTGGCATGGGCGGCATCATCGACGTCTGGGCGCCGGGGTCGGCGGTGCGCAGGGCGGTGGTGGGCTGGTCGTAGCCCTGCGGGCCGTAGCCGTGGCCCTGGTCGTGCGGGTAGCCGTAGCCGGCCGCGCCCATGGCGGCGGTGGCGGCGACGGGCTGGCCGTCGAGGCAGGCCTCGATGTCGGCCCGCATCTCGTCGGCCGACTGGTAGCGGTAGTCGGGGTCCTTGACCAGTGCCTTGAGGACGATGGCGTCCATCTCGGGCGTGATCTCGGGGTCGAAGTTCGACGGGGGCTGCGGTTCCTCCCGCACGTGCTGGTAGGCGACGGCCACCGGGGAGTCGCCGACGAACGGGGGCCGCACGCAGAGCAGCTCGTAGAGGAGGCAGCCCGCGGAGTACAGGTCGGAGCGCGCGTCGACCTGCTCGCCCTTGGCCTGCTCCGGGGAGAGGTACTGGGCGGTGCCGATCACGGCCGCCGTCTGTGTCATGGTCATGCCCGAGTCGCCCATGGCGCGGGCGATGCCGAAGTCCATGACCTTGACCTGGCCGGTGCGGGTCAGCATCACGTTGGCGGGCTTGATGTCGCGGTGCACGATGCCGGCGCGGTGCGAGTACTCCAGGGCCTGGAGGATGCCGATGCACATCTCCAGCGTGCGCTCGGGAAGCAGCTTGCGGCCCGAATGCAGCAGCTCGCGCAGCGTGGAACCGTCGACGTACTCCATCACGATGTACGGGATGGAGATGTTGTCGACGTAGTCCTCGCCGGTGTCGTACACGGCGACGATCGCCGGGTGGTTCAGCGACGCGGCCGACTGGGCCTCGCGCCGGAACCGGGCCTGGAAGGACGGGTCGCGGGCGAGGTCGGCACGCAGGGTCTTGACGGCGACGGTACGGCCGAGCCGGGTGTCGTGGGCGAGGTAGACCTCTGCCATGCCACCGCGGCCGAGCACGTGGCTCAGCTCGTACCGGCCGCCGAGGCGACGCGGCTCTTCCATAACGTTGCAGCCCTCTCCGTCAGTCCCGACCGCACCTGTGTGTGGTCCGGCGGTGTGCTGTTCGCGCAAAGGCTACCGGCCGATCGTCCGTGATCGGTTCGTGGCCACAGGCTGATACTGGACCGGTACCGTACGCTCGGATCCAGGGCCGGTTCAGTGATGTGCGTCACGTCTCCGGCCCGTGATCCCCCTGGTCACCCTTGGCTGTTGAGCACCGCTTCCATGACCGCCTTGGCGACGGGGGCGGCGAGACCGCCACCGCTGATGTCGTCACGGGCGGTGCCTTCGCTGTCCTCGATGACGACGGCGACGGCGACGGGCGAAGTGCCGTCGGCGTTCTCGGCGTAGGAGATGAACCAGGCGTACGGGCGCTTCTTGTTGCCCTCGCCGTGCTGGGCGGTACCGGTCTTGCCGCCGACCGTCACACCCTTGATCTTGGCCTTCTGGCCGGTGCCCTGCTCGACGACGTTGACCATCATCTGCTGGACCTTCTGCGCGTTGCCCGCGGACAGCGGCCGGCTCATCTCCTGCGGCTCGTGCTTCTCGATGATGTCCAGGTTGGGGGCCGTGAGGTTGTCGACCATGTAGGGCTTCATCAGCTTGCCGTCGTTGGCGATCGCCGCGGTGACCATGGCCATCTGCAGCGGGGTGGCGGCGGTGTTGAACTGCCCGATCGCGCTCTGGGCGTTGCCGTCCCGACCCATCTTCTTGTCGTAGACGCTGGCGAAGGCGCGGACCGGGGTGTCGATCTTGTCGTTGTTGAAGCCGAACTTCTCGGCGGTCTCCACCATCTTGTCGCGGGTGACCTTGTCGCCGAGGTTCGCGAAGACGGAGTTGCAGGAGATGCGCAGCGCCTCGTTCAGGCTGGCCTTCTCGCACCCGGTGTGGGAGTTGGGCAGCTGGGTCTGGGTGCCCGGCAGGATGTACGGCTCGGGGGTGTCCGTCGGGTCGTTGACCTCCTTGACCACCCCGTGCTCCAGGGCGGCCGCGGCGGTGACCACCTTGAAGGTGGAGCCGGGCGGGTAGGTCTCGCGCAGGGCGCGGTTGACGAGCTTCTTGTCCTCGCTGTCCTTCAGCTCGACCCAGGCCTTCTCGTCGTTCTTGGAGTTGCCGGCGAAGCGCGAGGGGTCGTACGAGGGCGTGGAGACCAGGGCGAGGATGGCACCGGTGCGCGGGTCGATCGCGGCGACCGCGCCCTTCTTGCTGCCGAGCTTGTCGAAGGCAGCCTTCTGCGCGGCGCGGTTGAGCGTGGTGACGACGTTGCCGCCCTGCTTCTTCTCGCCGGTGAACATGCCGATGGTGCGGTCGAAGAACAGTCGGTCGTCGTTGCCGGTGAGGATGCCGTCCTCAAGCGATTCGAGCTGGGTGGCGCCGAAGGCCTGCGAGGCATACCCGGTGACCGGGGACCAGAGCTCCCCGTCCTGGTAGGTGCGCTTGTACTTGTAGTCGCTGCCGTCGGTGACCGTGGAGCCGGTGATGGGCTCGCCCTGGACGATGATGTTGCCGCGCTCGGTCGCGTACTGGGCGATCTGGACCCGTCGGTTCTCCTTGCGCGTGCTGAGTTCCTCGGCCTGGACGTACTGCAGCCAGTTGGTCCGGATCAGCAGCGCGAGGACGAGCAGCCCGCAGAACAGCGAGATGCGGCGCAGGGGCTTGTTCATGACGGGCGGACCACCTGGGTCATCTCGGAGTCGGGGGACGGAGCCGGGGCCGGGGCCGGTCGGCGGGCGGTGTCGCTGATCCGGATGAGGACGGCGATGAGGATCCAGTTCGCGAGGACGGAGGAGCCACCGGACGCCAGGAAGGGCATCGTCATGCCGGTGAGGGGGATGAGCCCCATGACTCCGCCGGCGACGACGAAGATCTGGAGCGCGAAGGCGCCGGACAGGCCGATGGCGAAGAGCTTGCCGAAGGGGTCGCGCGCGGCCAGGGCCGTGCGGACGCCCCGCTCGATGATGAGCCCGTAGACCAGTAGGAAGGCCATCACGCCGGAGAGACCGAGCTCTTCGCCGACGGTGGAGAAGATGAAGTCGGAGTTGGCGGCGAAGCCGATGAGGTCGGAGTTGCCCTGGCCCCATCCGGCACCGAGGACTCCGCCGGAGCCGAAGCTCATGATCGACTGGCCGACCTGCTCGCAGGCACCCGAGGTGGCGTAGCAGCCGAAGGGGTCGAGCCAGGCGTTGACACGGGCCTGGACGTGGCTCGCGAAGGAGGCCACGACGACCGCGCCGCCGACCGACATCAGCAAGCCGATGACGATCCAGCTGGTGCGCTCGGTGGCCACGTACAGCATGATCACGAACATGCCAAAGAAGAGCAGCGAGGTACCCAGGTCGTTCTCGAAGACCAGGACCAGCAGGCTCATCGCCCAGATCATCAGGATCGGACCGAGGTCGCGGCCACGCGGCAGGTACAGGCCCATGAAGCGGCGGCTGGCCAGCGCGAGCGCATCGCGCTTCACCATCAGGTAGCCGGCGAAGAAGATCGCGATGACGATCTTCGCGAACTCACCGGGCTGGATCGAGAAGCCGCCGACGCTGATCCAGATCTTGGCGCCGAAGACGTCGGCGCCCAGGCCCGGGACGACGGGCAGGATCAGCAGCACCAGCGCGCCGGCCATGGAGATGTACGTGAACCGCTGCAGGACGCGGTGGTCCTTGAGGATCAGCAGGACGGCGGCGAACAGGGCGATCGCCAGGGCCGTGTACATCATCTGGCGGGGTGCGGAGGGCGAGAAGGCGCCGTAGCTGCGCTTGGCGAGGTTCTGCAGCCGCTCGGACTGGTCCAGCCGCCAGATCAGGACGACACCGAGGCCGTTGAGCAGCGTGGCGAGCGGCAGCAGCAGCGGGTCGGCGTACTTCGCGTACCGGCGTACGACGAAGTGCGCTATGCCGGCGAGCACGGCGAAGCCGCCCCCGTACACGACCATGCCGGGCGGCAGCTCGCCGTGGATCGCCAGACCCACGTTGGCGTAGGCGAAGATCGGGATGACCACGGCGAAGGCGAGCAGCAGGAGCTCGGTGTTCCGCCGGCTCGGCAGCTCGATGGCGCCGATGGTGGTCGTATTGGTGACAACGCTCATGGTGTGGCAGGCCCCCTGCGCCCGCGGGCTACTTTCCGCACAGGCCGACCAGCTGCTGCTCCTCGGGAGTCAGGCTGGGGCCGGGTGTCTGGCTGTTCTGCGCCTCGGCGCCTCTGCGCTCCTCGTCCTTCTTGCACGCGGAGACCTGGACGCCGAGGTCGTCCAGCTTCTTGCGGGCACCATCGAGGCTTCCCTCGCTGATGGTGGCCTCGACCAGCTTGCGCTTGAAGGGCGGCAGGTACTTCAGTTCGATGTCGGGGCGGTCGATCTCCACCTTGGAGAGCTCCAGCGGGCCGAGCTTCGGGCTGATGCCGCGGAAGAGTGCGACGTGCTCGCCCTTTACACCGACGTAGAACTGGGTCTGGGTCCAGCGCCAGCCGGCGTAGAGGCCGCCGCCGATGACACCGGCGACGACGAGCAGGGTCAGTGTGCGGGTGGTCCACTTGCGCCCTTTGCTGCGGCGCCTGCGGGGGTGGTCGTAGGTGTCGTCGTAGCCGGAGCCGCCGTCGTATCCCTCGGCCTCGCCGAAGGATCCGTAGCCGCCGCCCTGGCCGGGGTCGCCGTAGCCGTAGGCGGCGTCGCCGCTGCCGGGGGGGCCGAAGGAGCCCGCGGGCGGCGGGGCCTGACGGCCGAGCCCGGAGGCGCGGCCGGCCGGGGTCTGCATGGCGTTGTTGTTGTCGAAGAGCTGGTGCTGGTTCTCGGCTACCGCGCCGACGACCACGGGGGTGTCGCTGACCTGGGCGGCGAGGGTGTCGCCGCTGTCGGTGTCGAGGACGTCGGCGACGATGCAGGTGATGTTGTCGGGCCCGCCGCCGCGCAGCGCGAGCTGGATCAGCGACTGCACGGTCTCGCGGGGGCCGTGGTAGTCGGCGAGGGTCTCCTCCAGCGTCTGGTGGGAGACCACGCCGGAGAGCCCGTCGGAACAGATGAGGTAGCGGTCGCCGGCGCGGACCTCGCGGATGGAGAGGTCGGGCTCGACGATGTCGCCGCTGCCCAGCGCGCGCATCAGGAGGGAGCGCTGCGGGTGGGTCGTCGCCTCCTCCTCCGTGATGCGGCCCTCGTCGACCAGGCGCTGCACCCAGGTGTGGTCCTGGGTGATCTGCGTGAGAACGCCGTCGCGCAGCAGGTAGGCGCGGGAGTCGCCGACATGTACGAGGCCGAGGCGCTGGCCGGTCCACAGCAGGGCGGTGAGGGTGGTGCCCATGCCCTCCAGCTGGGGGTCCTCCTCGACCATGACGCGCAGCTGGTCGTTGGCACGCTGCACGGCGGTGGCGAGCGAGGTGAGGATGTCGGAGCCCGGGACGTCGTCGTCGAGCTGCACGAGGGTGGAGATCACCTCGGAGCTCGCCACCTCGCCGGCGGCCTGCCCGCCCATGCCGTCGGCGATCGCCAGGAGACGCGGGCCGGCGTAACCGGAGTCCTCGTTCCCCTCGCGGATCATGCCCTTGTGGGATCCGGCTGCGAACCGCAGGGACAGACTCATGTGCACCTGCCCTGTCGACGAAGCTTCCTCCGGGTACAACCGGTCTCGAGCCACACTGCCCACCCTCCGGTCGGGAGCGCGCCCGTGTCCGTGTCCTCGGTGGCACGGATCACCGCCGCGCGCTCGCTCCGCTCGCTCATTCTCGTACTACTTCCGCAGCTCGATGACGGTCTTGCCGATGCGGATCGGCGCGCCCGGCGGAATGGGCGTCGGGGTGGTCAGCCGGGTCCGGTCGAGATAGGTGCCGTTGGTGGACCCGAGATCCTCGACGATCCACTGGCCGTCACGGTCGGGGTAGATCCTGGCATGGCGGCTGGACGCGTAGTCGTCGTCCAGCACGATCGTGGAGTCGTGGGCGCGGCCCAGGGTGATCGTCTGCCCGGCGAGGGCCACGGTGGTACCCGTGAGGATGCCCTCGGAGACGACGAGCTTGGTGGGCGCACCGCGACGCTGGCGCTGCTGCGGAGGCGCGGCCTGGCGGCCGCCCTGCTGCGGGGCGCCGCCGGCGCCGCCGCGGCGGGAGGAGCCGCGCTGGGTCACTCTCGTACCGAAGAGATCACTGCGGATGACCTGGACGGCCACGATGACGAACAGCCACAGAACGGCCAGGAAACCCAACCGCATGACCGTCAGGGTCAGCTCTGACATTGCCCCCGCTTCACCCTTCGGCTTGCCGGTAAATGATGGTGGTGCTGCCCACGACGATCCGCGAGCCGTCGCGGAGCGTAGCGCGGGTGGTGTGCTGCCCGTCCACCACGATGCCGTTGGTGGACCCGAGATCCTGGATCGTCGAGGGCGTTCCGGTCCGGATCTCACAGTGCCGGCGCGATACGCCGGGGTCGTCGATCCGCACGTCGGCTTCGGTGCTTCGGCCGAGTACGAGCGTGGGGCGCGAGATCTGGTGGCGGGTGCCGTTGATCTCGATCCAGTGCCGCCGGGGCCCGCCGGATCCCACCGGGGCCGCGCCGCCGGGACCGCCCGGGGCGGGCCGGTGGGCACCGGGTCCGCCCGGGGGCGGGCCGGCGGGCATGGGCGGTGCGGCGACCGGCGGGTAGCCGTAGCCGCTCGCCGGGGACGGGGCCGCGCCCTGCGGCTGCGAGGTGCTGGAGGCGAGGGTGCGACTGCGGACCCGGTAGAGCCCGGTGTCGAGGTCCTCGGCCTTCTCCAGGTGGACCTTGATGGGGCCCATGAAGCTGTACCGCTGCTGCTTGGCGTAGTCGCGGACGAGGCCGGCGAGCTCGTCGCCGAGCTGTCCGGAATAGGGGCTCAGGCGGTCGTAGTCGCCGGCGCTGAGCTCCACGATGAAGTCGTTGGGGACGACGGTCCGCTCACGGTTCCAGATCGTGGCGTTGTTGTCGCACTCCCGCTGGAGGGCTCCGGCGATCTCCACCGGCTGGACCTCGGACTTGAAGACCTTGGCGAAGGTGCCGTTCACCAGACCTTCGAGTCGCTGCTCGAACCGCTTCAGAACTCCCATGGGGCACCTCCTCCGTCGTTGTGGCCCTGTACTGCTTACTGATCGTATCCACGCGTGGCGGATTCGGGTGGTTCCCCATCGCTCCTGTGAGGACGAGTGTTGGTCCTCACAAGGGATCGTAGGGGCGCTCGGGGAACAGTGTCCCGCACGGGGAGCGGAGTGCGGGAGGGGCTGTCCGCACGGGTGCGTATGCCCCCGGGGAAAGCGATGTGAACTCACCCCGTTCTACGTGCTAATGTTTCGACGTCGCCAGGGGAACGGCCCGAAAGGGAAGGCCACTGGGACGCTACTCGGGCGAGTGGCGGAACGGCAGACGCGCTGGCTTCAGGTGCCAGTGTCCTTCGGGACGTGGGGGTTCAAATCCCCCCTCGCCCACTTCGACGAGACGGTCGTCACCGCGAGAGCGGTGGCGGCCGTCTCGCTTTGTTCCCGGTCACTCCCGGTTGTTCCCGCTCGTTCGCGGCCGGGTACACGTGACGCGGTGTGCCGACGGCCGACGGCCGGGGTTCGGGATCCAGCGTTCGGGTTCAGCGTTCGGGATTCACGGCACGGGCTGTGGCGTCGGTCACGAGGACTCCTCCCGAGGGGGCGTACCGACCCGGCCGCGGGCGCCGATTTCCGACCTTCGTCATGGCGGACGAGACGAAAGAGGACGGCCGGGGCGCTCGGTGGATGTCTAGGGTCGGCCACGTGGATGCGATGGCGAAGACACGTGCGGGCTGGGACTGGCTGCGGGGCCCCGAGCCGTGGACACGGCGGATGCTGGCGGGGGACCTCGCCCTGGCCGGTGTGCTGGCCATCCTCGGACTGGGCGTCGAGGAACTCGACGAGGGCCCCGGGCAGCGGATGCTGCTGGGCGCCGTCGTCGTGCTGGCGCTGGCCCTGCTGCGCCGTCGGCTGCCGGCGGCGACGCTCGTGGCGGGGTCGGCGCTCAGCGCCGTCCTCCCGGGGCTGGTCTTCGTCCTTCCGCTGCTGGGCTGGTCGGCCGGGCGGCGGATCGTCGGCGTGGGCCGGGCGCTGGGCGCCTTCACGCTGGCCTTCGTCGCGTCGATCGCCCTCAGTGTCCTGGACCAGTGGTCGCTGATGCGCCCACTGCTGGTGATCGTGTTCTCCACGCTGATGTTCCTGGCCGTCACGGTGATGCCGGGGCTGGCCAGCCGGTACTGGTCGCAGCGCCGCACCCTGCTCGCGGCGCTGCACGAGCGCAACGGCCAGCTGCTGCGGGAGCGGGCCATGGTCGCCGGGCAGGCGCGGCTGCGCGAACGGCAGCGCATCGCCCAGGACATGCACGACAGCCTCGGACACCAACTGGCCTTGATCTCCGTGCACACGGGTGCGCTGGAGGTCGATCCCGAGCTCACTGACCGTCAGCGGGAGGCTGTGGGCGTACTGCGGCAGGCCTCGGTGTCCGCGATGCACGAACTGCGCGAGGTCGTCGGCATCCTGCGCGACGGCGTGGAGGCGCCCGCGCCGGTGGACGAGGCCCAGCCCGCGGCCCGCGGGGTGGCCGGGATCGCGGGCGTAGTCGAGGCGGCGCGGGGCGCCGGGACCGAGGTGCGGCTGACCACCGCGGGGCGGCCGAGGCCGCTGGTCGCGGCCTGCGACCACGCCGCGTACAGGATCGTGCAGGAGGCCCTGACGAACGCGTACAAGCATGCTCCGGGGGCGCCGATCACGGTGGAGCTGCGGTACGAGGACGATTCGCTGGTGGTGGAGATCGCCAACGGGCCGTCAGCCGGGCCGGGCGAGGACGTGGTGTCGGGTGGGCAGGGCCTGACGGGGCTGCGCGAGCGGGCCCGGCTGGTCGGCGGCATGGTGCACGCGGGTCCCGCCGAGGGCGGCGGCTTCCGGGTGGCCGGGGTGCTGCCCTACGGCGCTGAGCCGGCCGGCGCCCAGGACGTGGCCGACGACTTCGGACAGTGGGCGCAGGCGCGGAAGGGCACGCAGCCCCAGGCCCGGGGCGGCGCGGCGAGCAGCCGCCCATGGACTGGGCGGCGGTGGACCGGGAGCTGGCCGTACGGGTGCCCAGCCGCACCGGCGCCGTCGCGGTGGGCTGCGGGATCGCCTTCGCGGCGGTGGTGGTGCTGGTGATCGTGCTGGTCGCCGCGATGGTGATGCTGATAGACACGGCGAGTGACTCGATGATCAGCCGGGACGAGTACGACGCCGTGCACGTGGGCGAGAGCGAGACGGCGGTCCGCGACCGGCTGCCGAGCGGCGAGAGCTTCCTGACCGCGGGCGCTGACCGGAAGGGGCCGCCCCGGCCGGAGGGCGCGCAGTGCCTGGTGCTGCTGGCCGATCAGGAGCCCAAGTCGCTGACCACGGACCTGGTGTTCCGGTTCTGCTTCCAGGACGGCAAGCTCGTGGACAAGCAGACGTACGAGGTCAAGCAGTAGGAGCACGGTGTGACAGCCGAAGTGATCAGAGTGGTGATCGCCGACGACGAGCCGCTGATCAGGGCCGGGATCAGGATGATCCTCACCTCGGCGCCGGACATCGAGGTCGTCGCGGAGGCGGCGAACGGCCGGGAGGCCGTGGAACTGGCCCGCTCGCACGCCCCCCAGGTGCTGCTGCTCGACATCCAGATGCCGGTGATGGACGGCCTGACTGCGCTGGGCGAGCTGCGCCGGGCCGTTCCGGAGGTGCGGGCCCTGATCCTGACCACCTTCGGCGAGAAGGAGAACGTCCTGCGGGCGCTGGGCCAGGGCGGGGCGGGATTCCTGCTGAAGGACTCGGCGCCGGGTGAGTTGATCGGGGCGGTCCGGGCGGCCGCGGCGGGGGACGCCTACCTCTCGCCCGGGGCCACCCGGCATGTGGTGGACCAGCTGGCGTCCGGGAAGGCCGCCGCGCGGGGTGCGGAGGCCCGCCGACAGGTCGCCGAGCTGAGCGAGCGGGAGCGGTGCGTGCTGGCGCTGCTCGGGGAAGGCCTGTCCAACGCGGACGCAGGTCGGCGCCTGCACATGAGCGAGGCCACCGTGAAGACGTACGTGAGCCGGATCCTGGCGAAGCTGGGCTGCGAGAACCGGGTCCAGGCGGCCCTGCTGGCCAGGGACGCCGGGCTGTAGCCGCTGGCCAGGGACGCCGGGCTGTCGATACGGTCAGCCCGTTCTCGAAGCGATCACATGAACGAACGGGCGGGGGCGGCGCCGATGGCGGCGACAGCGGGACAGCGGATTCCGGACGTGGCGGGGTTCGCGCCGCGCAGGGCGGCGGACTCGCCGAAGGAGGCGGGCAAGGCGCTGCGGGCGCGCGTGCCGCGGGCGGCGCAGGCGGGCTTCACGATGCCGGCCGGGCGGCCGGACGCGGTGCGGGCGGTGGAGGAGTCCAACGCGGGGCGGGTGGCCGAGCTGACGCCCATACGGGTCGGCCGGATGGCTGCGAACCCCTTCGCGTTCCTGCGCGGGGCGGCCGGGCTGATGGCGCACGACCTGTCCGGCGGTCCGGTGACGGGCGTCGGGGCGCAGATCTGCGGCGACGCGCACGCGGCGAACTTCGGTCTCTACGGGGACGCGCGCGGCCGGCTCGTGATCGACCTGAACGACTTCGACGAGACCGTGTTCGGTCCGTGGGAGTGGGACGTGAAGCGCCTGGCGGCCTCGCTGGTGCTGGCCGGCCGGGTGGCCGGGGCGGACGAGACGACCTGCCGCGAGGCCGCGCTGGACTCCGTGGGCGCCTATCGGCGGACCATGCGGCTGTTGGCCAAGCTGCCCGCGCTCGACGCGTGGAACGCCATCGCGGACGAGGAACTGGTTTCGCACGCCGACGCGCACGATCTGCTCGGCACGCTGGAGCGGGTATCGGAGAAGGCCCGTAAGAACACCTCCGCGCGGTTCGCCACCAAGTCGACCGAGATAGGACCGGACGGCGGACGCCGCTTTGTCGACGCGCTGCCCGTGCTGCGCCGGGTCACGGACGGGGAGGCGGCGGCCGTGGCGGCCTCGCTCGGTCCGTACCTGCAGACCCTTCAGGGCGACCGGCTGCCGCTGCTGGCCCGGTACGCGATCCAGGACGTGGCCTTCCGCGTGGTGGGCACCGGGAGCGTCGGCACCCGCTCCTACGTGGTCCTGCTGCTGGACCACCGGGGAGAGCCGCTGGTCCTCCAGGTGAAAGAGGCCCGGCCCTCGGTGTTGCTCCCGCACCTGCCGGGACTGGGCTTCACCTCGCCCCCGGAGGCGCACGAGGGCCGCCGGGTGGTGACGGGGCAGAAGCGGATGCAGGTGGTCTCCGACATCATGCTGGGCTGGACCACGGTGGAGGGGCGCCCGTACCAGGTCCGTCAGTTCCGCAACCGCAAGGGCAGCGTGGACCCGGCGGCGCTGGCCCCCGACCAGATCGACGACTACGGGCGGATGACCGGTGCCCTGCTGGCCCGGGCGCACGCGCACAGCGTCGATCCCCGGCTGCTGGCGGGGTATTGCGGGAAGAACGAGGAACTGGACGAGGCGATGGCGGACTTCGCCGTGGCCTACGCCGACCGGACCGAGGCCGATCACGCCGATCTGGTCGCCGCGGTGCGAACCGGCCGGATCGCCGCGGAGAGCGGAGTGTAGGGCGCGCGGGACGCTGCGCAACGGGCGATGTTTCACGTGAAACATCGCCCGCGCGGACGGGCCGTACCCTGGCCGGGTGAGCGAGCAGACCGAGCAGCCTGAGCAGACAGTCCCCGGTGGATCCGGCGACTCCTCCGCCACCGGTGGGGAGAGCGCCGAGGAGCGCCCCGAGGCGCGCCTGGAGCGGGCCGTGCGGGCCGCCGAACAGGCGCTGATCGAGTTCGAGATCGCGGTGGAGACCTTCCGCGTGGAGGTGGAGAACTTCTCCCGCCTGCACCACCAGAAGCTCGGCCCCATGTACACCCGGCTCGACGAGCTGGACGCGCTGATCGCCGAGGCGAGGGCGGCGCGCACCGGTGATGCCGAGGACCTCCGGCGGGCCCAGGACGCGCGCTCGCTGGTCATGCCGATGCCCGGGGTGGACGAGCTGTTCCACGACTGGATGGGATCCGAGGGCATCTCCGACGATGCAGCTGCCATGCTCACCGACCGGCCCGTGCGGCCGCCGGAGCGGGTGCGGCCCTCCGAGGAGGTCCGCCGCCTCTACCGCGAGCTGGTCCGCCAGGCCCATCCCGACCTGGCCCAGGAGGAGGGGGAGCGGGAGCGCCGCGACGCCTTCATCGCGCGGGTCAACGCCGCGTACGGCCGGAGCGACGAAGGGCTGCTGCGCGAGCTGGCCGAGGAGTGGGCGGCCGGGCCGGCGCCCGAGGCGGCCGCGCCCGGCGAGAGCGAGGAGCTGTACGCCCGGCTGGAGTGGCTGGCGCGCCGCAAGGAACTGTTGTCGCTCGTGGCGAAGGAACTGGAGGAGAGCGCGATCGGGTCGATGCTGCGCATGGCTCCCGACGACCCGGACCGGTTGCTGGAGGAGATCGCGGAGCAGCTGCTGGCGCAGGTCTCGGAGCGCGAGGCACAGCTGGCGGCCGAACGCGCCGCCGGGTGAGGGCTGGGCTCGCCGCACGGACGTGGCCGGGGCCGCGGGTCGGATAGGTTGGCAGCAGACCGGTGAAGAGAGAAGGCGACAGTTATGAACTTCGGACCGCTTCCCTCGGTGGATGCCGCCGCGGTGCCCTCCGAAGGCTTTGTCCTCGACGTCCGTGAGGACGACGAATGGGCGGCCGGGCACGTCGAGGGCGCTCTGCACATCCCGATGAGCGACTTCGTGGCCCGCTTCGGCGAGTTGACGGAGGCCGTCGAGGACGGCCGCCGCGTGTACGTGATGTGCCGGGTCGGCGGGCGTTCCGCGCAGGTGACCCAGTATCTGGTGCGTCAGGACATCGACGCCGTGAACGTCGACGGCGGGATGCAGGCCTGGGACGGTGCCGGGCGCCCGCTGGTGACGGACAGCGGAAGCCCGGCCTTCGTTCTCTGAGACCCGCGCGGGAGCCGGGCGGGAGTCCGGGGCCGGGGTTTCAGGCGAGGGGGTATGCGGCGAGCAGATCGCCGAGGGCCTCCTCGTGTGCGGCAGCCGGGCCCAGCTGGAGCTCCAGCTGCTTGGCCCAGGCGTGATAGCGGTGCAGCGGGTAGTCGGTGTCGGCTCCGAAGCCGCCGTGCAGGTGCTGGGCCGTCTGGACGACCCTGCGCACGCCCTCCGAGGCCCAGATCTTGGCGACCGCCACGTCACCTGCGCTCGGCAGCGGACCGCCGGCGGCGCCCGTGGCGGCATCGAGCCGCCAGGCGGCCTGCCACAGGGTGACCTCCATGGCGCGCAGGTCGATGTAGCGGTCGGCGGCCTGGACGGCGACCGCCTGGAAGGTGGCCACCGGGAAACCGAACTGCTCGCGCTTTCCGGTGTATTGGCTCGTCATGCCGAGGACGCGCTCGCCCAGCCCGAGGGCCAGGGCGCAGGTGCCGGTGGTGAGGAGCTGGCGGAGCCGCTCCCAGGCCTGCGGATCGTCGATCAAGTGGGTCGGCTCCACCCGGACGCCATCCAGGGCGAGTTCGGCGAACCGCTCCCCGCTGGTGGAGACCTGCTCGGCGAGGGCGAGTCCCCCGGCGGTGCGCGGGATCACCGCGAGGACGGCCTCGCCCTCACCGGTGTGGGCCGGTACGGCGATCCAGTCGGCGGTGTGCGCCCAGGGGACGGCGGTCTGGGTGCCCTCCAGGAGCCAGGCATCGCCGTCGGGCCGTGCGGTGACGGCGAGTTCGGCCGGATCGTGGCCGGAGCGGCCGTGTGCGGCCGCGGTGAGGACCAGCGTGCCGCGCCCGGCGCCGGGCAGCAGGGCGGCGGTCAGTTCGGGGCTGCCGTGGGCCTGGACGGCCATGGCGGTGGCGCAGTGCTCCAGGAGCGGGACCCGGGCCAGTACCCGGGCGGCCTCGCGCAGCACGAGACACAGGGCGATGGCGTCCAGGCCCGCGCCCCCGTGCTCCTCGGCGAGGACGAGGCCGAGCAGGTCGGAGCCGGCGAGCCTGGCCCACAGCGGACGGTCGAAGTCGTCGGCGACGGAGCCCGGGGTGAGGGCGGGGCTGGGCACGCTGTCGGGCGCGACATCCGCGAACGCGGCCCGGGCCGCCTCGACGACGGCGCGCTGCTCCTCGGTGAAGGTGAAGTCCACTGCCTGTCCTCCCGTTCTGTCCTGACGGGGCGTCAAGATAGAACACGTTCCTGGAAATGGACAGGGAGGGCGGCAAGGCGGTCGTGTGGTCGGCGGGCTCGGGGGCACCCCTCGGCGTCGAGGGGCATCCCTCAGCGGTCGAAGTCGATCTCCACTTCCTCGGTGACCGGGTGCGACTGGCAGGCCAGGACGAAACCGGCGTCGGTCTCCTCGACCTCCAGGGCGAAGTTGCGGTCCATCCGGACCTCGCCCGACACCACGAACGCCCGGCAGGTGCCGCACACGCCGCCCTTGCAGGCGTACGGGGCGTCCGCACGGTTGCGGAGCACCGCGTCCAGCAGCGACTCGCCGTCCTGGACGGGCCAGGTGCCGGAGCGGCCGTCGAGCCGTGCGGTGACCCGGCTGTGCGCGGCCGCCGCCGACGCCGCCGTGCGGGCCGGTGCGGGGGTGCTGTCCTCGACGTGGAAGATCTCCTCGTGGACCCGGGTGCGGGCGACGCCGAGCGAGCCCAGCGCGCGCTCCGCCCCCTGCACCAGGCCGTAGGGCCCGCACAGGAACCAGCCCGTGACCTCCGCCACCGGCAGCAGCGCGGGCAGCAGGGAGGACAGCCGCTCCTCGTCCAGCCGGCCGGAGGGCAGACCCGCCTCCTGCTCCTCCCGGGAGAGGACGGTGACCAGCTGGAACCGCGACGGGTAGCGGTCCTTGAGGTCGGCGACCTCCTCCAGGAACATCGTGGAGGCGGCCGTACGGTCGCTGCGCACGAGGCAGAAGCGGGCGTCGGCCCGCGCGGCCAGCAGGCTCGCCGCGATGGACAGGACGGGGGTGATCCCGCTCCCGCCGACGATCGCGGCGTAGTGCCCGGAGGCGGGGGCCGTGGCGGGGTCCAGCACGAAGCGCCCGGCCGGGACCATGACGTCCAGCACGTCACCGGCCGCGATCTCCTTGTGCGCGAAGGTGGAGAACTCGCCTCCCTCCACCAGCCGCACGCCGACCCGCAGCAGGGCGGGGCCCGGTCCGTCGGCCGCAGGCGCGGGCGAGCAGATCGAGTAGGTGCGGCGGACCTCGGTGCCGCCCTCGCGGGCGGTGCGGCGCAGTGTCAGGTGCTGGCCGGGGGCGTGCCGGTAGTCCTCGCGCAACTCATGGGGAACGCGCAGGGTCAGCGCCACCGAGTCGTCGGTGAGCCGGTCGACTTCCGCCACCGTCAGCGGGTGGAACGCGCCGTGGCGGGGGGCGGCCATCTACAGCTCCTTGAAGTGGTCGAACGGTTCGCGGCAGGCGGTGCAGCGGCGCAGCGCCTTGCACGCGGTGGAGGAGAAGCGGCTCAGCAGCTCCGTCTCGGTCGATCCGCAGTTCGGGCAGCGGACGGACAGCGTCACCGGGACGGGACCGCCGGCCGCGTGCGGCCGGGGCGGGGCGATGCCGAACTCGGCCAGCTTGCGGCGGCCCTCGGCACTGATGTCGTCCGTGGACCAGGCAGGCGCCAGCACGGTGGTCACCCGCACCTCGGGGATGCCGTGGCCGCTCAAGACCCGTTCGATGTCAGCGGACATGGCCTCGATCGCGGGGCAGCCGGTGTAGGTCGGGGTGAGGGTGACCTCGGCGTGGCCGTCCTCGTGCACCCGTACCCCGCGCACCACGCCGAGCTCGCCGAGGGTGAGCACCGGCAGCTCGGGGTCCGGGACGGATCCGGCCAGCTCGGCCAGCTCCGCCTCCAGCCGGGTCGTCGTGACGTCGGCGGTCACCATGACGCCCCCGGATGGCTGCGGTGCAGGTGCTGCATCTCGGCCAGCATCCGGCCGAAGGACTCGGTGTGCAGGCCCTGGCGGCCGGCTCCGGCTGCCCAGGCCCCGGTGCGCGGCCCTTCGGGCAGGGTGAGCCTGGCCCGCCCGACGACGTCGGCCAGCGCGGCCAGCCACCGCTCCTCCAGGGCGGCCCAGTCCACACCGTCGAGTCCCTCCACCGGCTGGAAGAGCTCCCCGGTGTACTTCCACAGGGCCGTCAGCGCGGCCTGCATGCGGGCGCCGCTCTCCTCGGTGCCGTCGCCGAGCCGCAGCGTCCACTGCTCGGCGTGGTCGCGGTGATACGCCGTCTCCTTGACGGCCTTGGCCGCGAGCGGTGCGAACGGGCCGTCCCCGCGGGCGAGTTCCGCGTAGAGCTCGTGCTGGTGGACGGAGAAGTAGAGCTGGCGGGCGATGGTGTGGGCGAAGTCGCCGTTCGGCTGCTCGACCAGCTGGAGGTTGCGGAAGGACCGCTCCTCGCGCAGGAAGGCCAGCTCGTCCTCGTCTCCGACCATGGAGAGCAGGACGCGGGCCTGGCCGAGCAGATCGAGCGCGATGTTGGCGAGGGCGACCTCCTCCTCCAGGACGGGGGCGTGTCCCGCCCATTCGCCGAGGCGGTGGGAGAGGATCAGTGCGTCGTCGCCGAGGGCGAGGGCCGCCGCGTTGACGGTAGCGGTGTCGGTGCCGGTCACAGGTGGCTCACTCCCTCCGGGATGTCGTAGAAGGTGGGGTGCCGGTACGGCTTGTCGGCGGACGGTGCGAAGAAGGGGTCCCGCTCGTCCGGCGAGGAAGCGGTGATCGCGGTGGAGGGGACCACCCAGATCGAGATGCCCTCGTTGCGCCGGGTGTAGAGGTCGCGGGCGTTGCGCAGGGCCATCTCCGCGTCGGGGGCGTGCAGGCTTCCCGCGTGCGTGTGCGAGAGGCCGCGGCGTGAGCGCACGAACACCTCCCACAGGGGCCAGTTCTGCGTCATACCCGTGCCTCCTCGTCCTGTCCGGCGGACTTCGCCGATTGCTGTGCCGCCTGCTTCCCTGCGTACGCGGCGGCCGCGTCGCGCACCCAGGCGCCTTCCTCGTGGGCCCGGCGCCGCTGGCCGATCCGCTGCTCGTTGCAGGGGCCGTTGCCCTTGAGCACGTCCCAGAACTCAGCCCAGTCGATGGCGCCGAAGTCGTGGTGGCCGCGCTCCTCGTTCCACTTCAGGTCCGGGTCGGGCAGGGTCAGGCCGAGGGACTCGGCCTGAGGGACGGCGATGTCCACGAACCGCTGGCGCAGCTCGTCGTTCGAGTGGCGCTTGATGCGCCAGGCCATGGACTGCGCCGAGTGCGCCGACTCGTCGTCCGGCGGGCCGAACATCATCAGCGATGGCCACCACCACCGGTCGACCGCGTCCTGCGCCATGGCGTGCTGGGCCTCAGTGCCCTGGGAGAGGGCCATGAGGAGCTCGAAGCCCTGCCGCTGGTGGAAGGACTCCTCCTTGCAGATCCGTACCATGGCGCGGGCGTAGGGGCCGTAGGAGCAGCGGCAGATCGGCACCTGGTTGGTGATCGCCGCGCCGTCCACGAGCCAGCCGATGGCGCCGACGTCCGCCCAGGTCAGGGTGGGGTAGTTGAAGATCGAGGAGTACTTCTGCTTCCCCGAGTGGAGCTTGTCGAGGAGCTCGTCGCGGCTGGTGCCGAGGGTCTCGGCCGCGCTGTAGAGGTACAGGCCGTGACCCGCCTCGTCCTGCACCTTGGCCATCAGGATCGCCTTGCGGCGCAGCGAGGGCGCACGGGTGATCCAGTTCGCCTCGGGCTGCATGCCGATGATCTCCGAGTGGGCGTGCTGCGCCATCTGCCGGACCAAGGAGGCGCGGTACTGCTCGGGCATCCAGTCGCGCGGCTCCACGCGCTCGTCCGCCGCCACCGCGGCATCGAACGCAGCCGCGAGCTGTGCGCCCAGGTCAGCCGTCATGCCCGTTCCGCCCGTCCCGTCTGTCCCCAGGGCCGTGTCCGGGCCCGTCTCCGGGGTCACTGCCACCATGTACGGCCCCTTGTGAGAGTCTGCCGTCCGCCCGACCGACCGATCGTTCGGTTCTGTCGCTTCAATGGTGAGACTGCGGCCCGTAGGGTGTCAACCTCTGTGGTCAACCCTGTGGACGCCGGACGATCGGGGCGGGATGGATTCGAACGGGCACGAGCTCGCCGAAGAGGCCGCTCCGCCACTCCCGAGGCCGCCCGGAATCGCCGGTCTGTCCACCCCGTATCGGGTCGTGACCGCCCTGGCGCTGGGCGCCGCCGGTCTTGCCGCGTGCACGCACCTCGCGCTGGTCTTCCTGCACGTGGCCCCCTCCAACACGCTGAGCAAGCAGCACGCCCGGACGGTCGACGGCTGGATTTACCCCGAATTCGAACAGAACTGGAAGCTCTTCGCGCCCAACCCGCTCCAACAGAACATCGCCGTGGAGGCGCGCGCCGAGGTGCGGACCGCCGGCGACGAGCTGATCACCACCGGATGGCGGGACCTGAGCGCCGAGGACGCCGCCGCGATCCGGCACAGCCTGCTGCCGAGCCACACCGCCCAGAACGAGCTGCGCCGGGCCTGGGACTTCTACACGGGCTCCCACGACGAGAACGAACAGCCCGTCGGCGAGCGTGGCGAGCTCTCCGAGGAGTACCTGCGGCGGATCACCGTGAACCGGATCGCCCCGCACCACGCGGGCGGGCGCATCCTGCGGATCCAGCTGCGCTCGGCAACGACCGCCGTGCCGGCGCCGAAGTGGAGCACCGAGACCACCGACACCCAGACCTACTACCGGGAGCTGCCGTGGTGGAAGGTGTGAGACGGGTCCGCGCCGCGCTGGCCCGGGCCGTCGCCGCGGTCAGCGGGCAGGCACTGGGCCCCTACCAGAGCGCCGTCGTGCGCATCGGCTTCGCCGGCACCTGGCTCTTCTTCCTGCTGCGAGAGTTCCCCCACCGCGCCGAGCTCTACGGTCCGGACGGGCCGTGGAGCCAGGAGCTGGCACAGCGGCTGATCGACTCCAACGGCGCGTTCACCGTCCTGACGTGGTCCGGGTCGGCCCTGTGGTTCGAGACCGTCTACGCCGTGGCCGTGCTGGCGAGCGCCGGCCTGCTGCTGGGCTGGCGGACCCGGGCGACGTCCGTGGTGTTCATGATCGGCGTGCTGTCCCTGCAGAACCGCAGCGTGTTCATGGGGGACGGCGGGGACAACGTCATCCACCTGGTCGCGATCTACCTGGTGCTCACCCGGTGCGCGCAGGTGTGGTCGCTGGACGCCCGCCGGGCGCGCAGGCGGGGCACCGCGACGGCGGGAGCGGCCGGGCCCCTGCTGTGGGGGGCGCTCGGGGCGGTCTTCGGCTACGGGGCGGCCGCCGGGCGGTTCAGCGACGGCTGGCTCGCAGCGTTCGCCGCGCTGTGGGTGTGCTGCGGTCTGTGGTGGCTGGCCGACCGATACCTGCCCGGGGGCGAGGGGCGGGCGGTCCTGGACGTCCTGGCGAACCTCGTGCACAACGCCACCATGGTGGTGATCATGGCGGAGGTCTGCCTGATCTACGCGACCGCCGGCTGGTACAAGATCCAGGGCTCGCGGTGGCAGGACGGGACGGCGCTCTACTACCCCCTGGGGCTGGACTACTTCACTCCCTGGCCTGCGCTGTCCGAGCTGCTGGCGGGCAGCGGGACGCTGGTGATGCTGCTGTCGTACGGCACGGTGGCGGTACAGGTGGCCTTTCCGTTCACGCTCTTCAACCGGCGGATCAAGAACGTGCTGCTGGCCGTGATGATGGTGGAGCACGCGGGGATCGCGGTGCTGCTGGGGCTGCCGTTCTTCTCGCTGGCGATGATCGCCGCCGATGCCGTCTTCCTGCCGACCGGGTTCCTGGTGTGGCTCGGCGCGCGGGTTGCCTCCCGGAGCCGCGCTGCCGGGCGCGGCCTCGGGGTCCGCCCGCCCGGTGCGGTGCCGGGAGCCCGCGCCGAGCCGGAGCCGCGGGCCGAGCCGGAGCCGCGGGCCGAGCCCGAGCCGGAGGCTGGTGCGGCGCCGCGCTGAGCGTGCCGTGCGGCACCGCCTCCGTGCACCGGCCCCCGCACCCCGGACCCCGGCGGGGCCGGGACCGGGCGTCGCGGGCCGTAGGGTCGGGGGATGGACGAGTGGGCAGGTGCGGACGAGACGGTGCGGCAGTGGCGGGAGGACGCCGGGCGAGAGGGCCTGGTGCTCCTCGACGGGTTCCACGCGCTGAAGCACGCGCTGCGCTTCGGGGCCGATGTGCGCAGGGTGGTCGCCGACGACCCCGGCGCCGTACGGGAACTGGCCCGCGGGCTGGCTCCCGACGTCGAGGCCGACGTGGTCCGCCTGGCGCGGCCGGCCGTGCTCAGGGATCTGCTGCCCCGCGTCCACCCCACCGGCGTCGCAGCGCTGGCGGTACGGCCCGACCGGGCGGCGGGCCTGGCGGACCTCGGCCGGCTGCCCAGGCCCGCGCCCGTCGTCGTCCTCGACAACCCCCGCAACCTCGGCAACGTCGGAGCCGTCGTCCGCCTCGCGGCCGGCTTCGGCGCTACCGGCGTGGTGACCCGCGGCGACCTCGACCCCTGGCACCCGAACGTGGTCCGGGCCGGGGCCGGGCTGCACTACGCCACCACCGTCGAGCGCCTCGCGCTGGAAGAACTGCCGCCGGGGCCGCTCTACGCGCTCGACCCGGAGGGCGAGGACATCCGCGGCCTCACCCTCCCGGACGACGCACTGCTGGCCTTCGGCTCGGAGCGGCACGGGATCTCTCCCGAGCTGCGCGCGCGGGCCGACCACCTGGTGTCGCTGCCGATGCGCCCCCAGGTCTCCAGCTACAACCTCGCCACCAGCGTGGCCATGGCCCTCTTCCACTGGGGCGGCCCCCGGGCGGTCGCCCCCGGACAGGACGGCGCCACGCCTTAGCGGTTGCGCCGTGACGGCCCGGCCCCGGCCGACGTGGTCTTGACGTCCTGCGCGGACGGCTCGCGCGGACGCCGCCGGGTGACGACGCCCGGCGGCCACGCACGGCGACTACGCCTGGCGGCGGACCTCCACCACGCGGAAGCGGTTCGAGACGAAGGCGCCGTCGCACAGCGCGGCGTTGGCCGCGGGGTTGCCACCGGAGCCGTGGAAGTCGGAGAAGGCCGCCGTCTGGTTGACGTAGACCCCGCCGGTCAGGTTCAGGGAGAGCTGCGCGGACTCCTCCAGGCAGACCTCCTCGACGGCCCGCTCGGTGTCCGCGGAGGTGGTGTAGGCGCCTACGGTCATGGCGCCCTTCTCGCGCACGGTCCGGCGCAGCAGCTCCAGCCCGTCCGCGGTGGAGTCCACGGCCACCGCGAAGGAGACCGGGCCGAAGCACTCCGAGAGGAACGGCGCCTCCGGGTCCGGCTTGGCGGCGTCCAACTTGACCATCACCGGCGTACGGACGACCGCGTCGGGGAACTCGGGGTTGGTGACTTCGCGGGAGGCCAGCGCGACCTCGCCGAGCCCGGCCGCCGCCTCCAGGCGGGCCTTGACGTCCGGGTTGACCAGCGCGCCCAGCAGCGCATTGGCCCGGGCGTCGTCGCCCAGCAGGCCGCCGACCGAGGCCGCGAGGTCGGCGACGACCTCGTCGTAGGACTTGTGGCCGGCGTCCGTGGCGATGCCGTCACGCGGGATCAGCAGGTTCTGCGGGGTGGTGCACATCTGGCCGCTGTAGAGCGACAGGGAGAAGGCCAGGTTGGCCAGCATCCCCTTGTAGTTGTCGGTGGAGTCCAGGATGACGGTGTTGACGCCCGCCTTCTCCGTGTAGACCTGCGCCTGCCGGGCGTTGGCCTCCAGCCAGTCTCCGAATTCAGTGGAGCCGGTGTAGTCGATCAGCTTGATCTCGGGGCGGACGGCGAGGTCCTTGGCGATGCCCTCGCCCGGACGCTCGACCGCGAGCGCGACCAGGTTCGGGTCGAAGCCGGTCTCGGCGAGGACCTCCCGCGCCACCTGGACGGTCAGGGCGAGCGGCAGGACGGCCCGCGGGTGCGGCTTGACCAGCACCGGGTTGCCGGTGGCCAGCGAGGCGAACAGGCCCGGGTAGCCGTTCCAGGTCGGGAAGGTGTTGCAGCCGATCATGAGGGCGATGCCCCGCGGGACCGCGGTGAAGGTCTTGCCGAGCTCCAGCGGGTCCTTCTTGCCCTGCGGCTTCGACCAGTCGGCCTGCCCCGGGACGCGGGTCTGCTCCTCGTAGGCGTAGGCCACGGCCTCCAGGCCGCGGTCCTGCGCGTGGGGGCCGCCCGCCTGGAAGGCCATCATGAAGGCCTGGCCGCTGGTGTGCATGACCGCGTGCGCGAACTCGTGGGTGCGGGCCGAGATGCGGGCCAGGATCTCGATGCAGACCAGGGCGCGCGCCTCCGGCCCGGCGTCGCGCCAGGCGGCCATGCCGGCCTTCATCGCGGGCAGCAGCACGTCCGGGTCCACATGCGGGTACTCCACGCCCAGCTCCGGGCCGTACGGGGACTTTTCGGCGCCCGTCCAGCCGTCGGTGCCGGGCTGGCCGAGGTCGATACGGGTACCGCGGAGCGCCTCGAAGGCGGCGAGCCCGTCGGCCGGGGCGGTCTCGCCGTACGCCTTGGGGTGCTCGGGATGCGGGGACCAGTAGGCACGGCTGCGGATCGCCGACAGGGCCTGGTCCAAGGTGGGCCGGTGCTTGGCGGACAGCTGGGGGACGGTGAGCTCGGCGGCCATCAGGGACCAACTCCTCGTTGAGCCGGGCGAAGGAGAGCAGACTGGAGTTAGAGTAACCGAACGATCGGTCGGGACAAGAGGGCCCGGCGGACCTGTGGACAAGTCGGTGCGGGAGGATCAGGACATGACAGCAATCGAGCGGTCCCGCACTGTGGCGGTCGTCGGCGCGGGCACCATGGGCCAGGGCATCGCCCAGGTCGCCCTTCTCGCAGGTCACCGCGTGCTGATCTACGACATCGACGCCGCACTCGCCGCCGACGGCGTCGGCATGGTGCAGGACCGTGTCGAGCGGATGGCCGCGAAGGGCCGTCTGGCTCCGGCCGAGGCCGAGGAGACGGTTGGCCGGATCACGGCCGCGGGCGCCCTCGCGGACCTCGCTGGGGCCGCCCTCGTCATCGAGGCGGTCGTGGAGAACGTCGGGATCAAGCAGACGCTCTTCGCCGCCCTCGAAGAGGTGGTCGGGCCGGACGCGCTGCTCGCCACGAACACCTCCTCCCTCTCCGTCACCGAGCTCGCCGCCGGGCTCGCGCACCCCGGCCGCTTCCTCGGCCTGCACTTCTTCAACCCGGCTCCGCTGCTCCCGCTCGTCGAGGTGGTCAGTGGCTCCGCGACCGACCCGGATGCCGCCGAGCGCGCCCACCGTACGGTCCTCGGCTGGGGGAAGACGCCCGTCCGGTGCGCCGACACCCCGGGTTTCATCGTCAACCGGATCGCCCGCCCCTTCTACGCCGAGGCCTTCGCGGTGTACGAGGAGCAGGGCGCCGACCCGGCCACCATCGACGCCGTGCTCCGCGAGAGCGGCGGCTTCAAGATGGGCCCCTTCGCCCTGACCGACCTGATCGGCCAGGACGTCAACGAGGCCGTGACCCGCTCGGTGTGGGAGTCCTTCTTCCGCAGCCCCAAGTTCACGCCGTCCCTGGCGCAGCGGCGGCTGGTGCAGTCGGGCCGGCTGGGCCGCAAGTCGGGGCACGGCTGGTACCCGTACGGCCCGGACGCGCCCGTCGCTCAGCCGCACACCGCCGGGCCCGAGGAGGCCCCGGACAAGGTGACCGTCGTCGGTGACCTCGGTCCGGCCGCCGAGCTCGCCGACCTGCTGGAGGAGGCCGGGATCGCGGTCACGGCCACCGAGCACGGCGGCCCGTACCTCCAGTTGCCCGGCGAGGGCCAGCTGGTCCTCGCCGACGGCAAGACCTCCGTCGAGTTCACGGACGTCGTCTACTTCGACCTCGCGCTCGACTACCGGGGCGCCACCCGGATCGCCCTGTCCGCCAGCGCGGACACCAGCGAGCGCACCCTCGCCGAGGCGATCGGCCTCTTCCAGAAGCTGGGCAAGCAGGTCTCCGTGATCGGTGACGTCCCCGGCATGATCGTCGCCCGGACCGTCGCCATGCTGATCGACCTCACCGCCGACGCCGTCGCCCGCGGAGTGGCCTCCGCCGAGGACATCGACACCGCGATGCGGCTCGGCGTCAACTACCCGCTGGGCCCTTCCGAATGGCACGGCCGACTCGGCCCGGACTGGGCCTACGACCTGCTGCACCACCTCGACGAGCGCTGCCCCGGCGGCCGGTACGCGCCCTCGCTGGCGCTGTTCAAGCTGGGATACGCGGCGGGCGACCAGGAGGGCGCGCGGTGACCACGGCCAAACGTGACACCTACACCCCCGAGACCCTGCTGTCCGTGGCCGTCCAGGTCTTCAACGAGCGCGGCTACGACGGCACCTCGATGGAGCACCTCTCCAAGGCGGCCGGCATCTCGAAGTCCTCGATCTACCACCACGTCACGGGCAAGGAGGAGCTCCTGCGGCGGGCGGTCAGCCGCGCCCTCGACGGTCTCTTCGCGGTGCTGGAGGAGCCGGGGGCGACCCGCGGCCGGGCCGTCGAAAGCGTCGAGTACGTCACGCGACGCACCGTCGAGGTCCTGGTGTCCGAGCTGCCCTACGTGACGCTGCTGCTGCGGGTGCGGGGCAACACCCGCACCGAGCGCTGGGCACTTGAGCGCCGCCGCGAGTTCGACCACCAGGTCGCGGACCTGCTCAAGGCCGCCGCCGAGGACGGCGACCTGCGGGCGGACGTGGACATCCGGCTCGCCACCCGACTCCTGTTCGGCATGGTGAACTCGTTGGTCGAGTGGTACCGGCCGCACTCGGGCACGGGTCCCGGGCAACTGGCCGACGCCGTCGTCCACATGGCCTTCGACGGCCTGCGCACGGCCCGCTGACCCGACACCGGCCCACCGAGCGCCGGGCGCGGTGCCGGCGCCCCGGGACGGTCCGCACGGGCTCCCCGGGGCGCCGTCGCGTCACCGGGCACCCCGCTCACCCGTAGGGCCTACTCCTCCGCGATCGCGGGGCCCCCGGCCGGGCCGGGGCCCGGGTCGAGCAGGTCCGTCTCCTCGAAGACCAGCAGGGTGCGCGTGGAGAGGACTTCCGGGATGGCCTGCAGGCGGGTGAGGACCAGTTCGCGCAGGGTCCGGTTGTCCGGGGTGTGCACCAGGAGCAGCACGTCGAAGTCTCCGCTGACCAGGGCGATGTGCGCGGCGCCGGGGAGTTCGCGCAGCTGCTCGCGGACCGTGCGCCAGGAGTTCTGGACGATCTTCAGGGTGATGTAGGCCGAGGCGCCCTGGCCCGCCCGCTCGTGGTTGACGCGGGCCGTGAACCCGCGGATCACCCCGTCGTCGATGAGCCGGTTGATCCGCGCGTACGCGTTCGCGCGCGAGACGTGCACCTGCTCGGCCACCGACCGCACGGACGCCCGGCCGTCCGCCTGGAGCAGCCGCATGATCGACCGGTCGATCGGGTCCAGGGGGCGCGGTGCGACGGGCGGGACCGCGGGGGCTCCCGGTGCGGCACCCGGTGGGACCGGTGCGGAACCCGCTGCGGCCATTTGTTCATCTGGCATGGCCCGATGCCTCCCTCTCCTGGACGTCCTGCGTCCATCCCAGGTCCCCGGCGCCAGTTTGTCCACAGCCTGGAGTCGCATGTAGCCAAATTGCGCGGACAACCGAACAATCGGTAGGTGAGGGGCCTCACACCCGGGGCACCCCCTGCCCGCTTCCCACGAGGAGGTGTACGCCGCCATGACGGTCCAAGAGCTGCCCGGTGCCGGTGCGTCCCACCGTTCCACCCCGCCGCCCGCCTGGAGGCCCCGCACGGACGCCGCGCCGCTGCTCCCGGACGCCGAGCCCTACCGGGTGCTGGGCACCGAGGCGGCCGACCGGCTCGACCCCGCGCTGATGCTGCGGTGCTACGCCGAACTGGTGCGCGGACGTCGCTACAACGCCCAGGCCACGGCGCTCACCAAGCAGGGCCGGCTCGCCGTCTACCCCTCCACGGTCGGCCAGGAGGCCTGCGAGATCGCGGCGGCCATGGTCCTTGAGGAGCAGGACTGGCTCTTCCCGAGCTACCGCGACACCCTGGCGGCAGTGGCGCGCGGACTGGACCCCGTACAGGCGCTCACCCTGCTGCGCGGCGATTGGCACACCGGCTACGACCCGCGTGAGCACCGGATAGCCCCGCTCTCGACCCCGCTCGCCACCCAGCTGCCGCACGCGGTGGGCCTGGCGCACGCGGCGCGGCTGCGCGGCGACGACGTCGTCGCACTCGCCATGGTCGGTGACGGCGGCACCAGTGAGGGCGACTTCCACGAGGCGCTGAACTTCGCCGCCGTCTGGCAGGCCCCGGTGGTCTTCCTCGTGCAGAACAACGGCTTCGCGATCTCCGTCCCGCTCGCCAAGCAGACCGCCGCCCCGACGCTGGCCCACAAGGGCGTCGGGTACGGCATCCCGGGTCGGCTGGTCGACGGCAACGACATCGCGGCGATGCACGAGGTGCTGGCCGAGGCCGTCCGGCGGGCCCGGGCCGGCGGCGGCCCGACCCTGATCGAGGCCGTCACCTACCGCATGGAGGCGCACACCAACGCCGACGACGCGACGCGCTACCGCGGTGACGCCGAGGTCGAGGCGTGGAAGGCGCACGACCCGATCGACCTGCTGGAGCGCGAGCTGACCGCGCGCGGGATCCTCGACGAGGCGGGCATCACGGCCGCGCGCGACGAGGCCGAGGCGATGGCGGCGTCCCTGCGCGACGGGATGAACGCCGATCCGGTGGTGGACCCGATGGACCTGTTCGCGCACGTCTACGCGGAGCAGACCGGCCGCCTGCGCGAGCAGGCGGAGATGCTCCGTGCCGAGCTGGAAGCCGAGGACCAGGCGTGACGACGGTGGCGGCGAAGTCCGCGAAGACGGGGGCCAAGCCCGCGACGATGGCGCAGGCCCTGACCCGGGCGATGCGCGACGCGATGGCGGAGGACCCGACGGTCCACGTGATGGGCGAGGACGTCGGGACGCTCGGCGGTGTCTTCCGGATCACGGACGGCCTCGCGAAGGAGTTCGGCGAGGACCGCTGCACGGACACCCCGCTCGCGGAGGCCGGGATCCTGGGCACGGCCGTCGGCATGGCCATGTACGGGCTGCGGCCCGTCGTGGAGATGCAGTTCGACGCCTTCGCCTACCCGGCCTTCGAGCAGCTGATCTCGCACGTGGCGAAGATGCGCAACCGCACCCGCGGCGCCATGCCGCTGCCGATCACCATCCGCGTGCCCTACGGCGGCGGGATCGGCGGTGTGGAGCACCACTGCGACTCCTCGGAGGCCTACTACGTGGCCACCCCGGGCCTGACGGTGGTCACTCCGGCGACCGTCGAGGACGCGTACGGGCTGCTGCGCGCGTCGATCGCGAGCGACGACCCGGTGGTCTTCCTGGAGCCGAAGCGGCTGTACTGGTCGAAGGCGGACTGGTCGCCCGAGGCGCCGGCCACCGTCCCGGGCATCGGGAAGGCTCTGGTCCGGCGCACGGGCACGAGCGCCACCCTGATCACCTACGGGCCTTCGCTGCCGGTCTGCCTGGAGGCGGCCGAGGCGGCCCGCGAGGAGGGCTGGGACCTGGAGGTCGTGGACCTGCGCTCCCTGGTCCCCTTCGACGAGGAGACGGTCGTGGAATCCGTACGCCGCACCGGTCGAGCGGTCGTCGTCCACGAGGCCGGCGGCTTCGGCGGGCCGGGTGCGGAGATCGCCGCCCGCGTCACGGAGCGGTGCTTCCACCACCTGGAGGCCCCGGTGCTCCGGGTCACGGGCTTCGACATCCCCTATCCGCCGCCGATGCTGGAGAAGCACCACCTGCCCGGAGTGGAACGGATCCTGGACGCCGTGGCCCGCCTGCAGTGGGAGAACTGATGGCGCAGGTAATGGAATTCAAGCTGCCCGACCTCGGCGAGGGCCTGACCGAGGCCGAGATCGTGCGGTGGCTGGTGGCGGTGGGCGACGTCGTCGCCATCGACCAGCCGGTCGTCGAGGTCGAGACGGCCAAGGCGATGGTGGAGGTGCCCTGCCCGTACGGCGGTGTGGTCACCGCCCGCTTCGGCGAGGAGGGCGAGGAGCTGCCGGTCGGCGCCCCGCTGATCACCGTCGCGGTGGGCGCGCAGTCGCTGCCCGCCGGGGCCGCGGAGGGTGCGGAGGGAGCGGAGGCCGAGGGTTCCGGCGAGGCGCCCCGGCCGCTGATCGGCTACGGCTCGGACCACTCGCGCCCGGCGCGTCGGCGGCGGGTGCGACCCGTCACCGCCGCGGTGTCGGCGCCCGCCCCGGCCTCCGCCCCGGCCTCCGCCCCGGCCTCCGCCCCCGCCCCCGCCCCCGCCCCGGCTCCGGCCTCTGCCCCGGCTCCGGTCGCGGTGGCTCCGGCCGCTCCCGCGGCCCCCGCCGGGCCGGTGCCGGTCATCTCGCCGCTGGTGCGCAAGCTGGCCAGGGACGGCGGGGTGGACCTGCGCGCGCTGCACGGTTCGGGGCCGGAGGGCCTGATCCTGCGGGCCGACGTCGAGGCGGCCCTCGCGGCGCTGCGGGCGCCCGCCCCGGCTGCCGCCCCCGCGACGGCTCCGGTGGCGGCGCAGGGCGAGCGGATCCCGCTGAAGGGGCTGCGCGGTGCGGTCGCCGAGAAGCTGTCGCGCAGCCGCGCCGAGATCCCGGACGCCACCTGCTGGGTCGACGCCGACGCCACCGAGCTGATGGCCGCCCGGGCCGCGATGAACGCCGTGGGCGGACCCAAGATCTCCGTGCTCGCGCTGCTGGCGCGGATCTGCACGGCCGCGCTGGCCAGGTACCCGGAGCTGAACTCCACCGTGGACCTCGCGGCCAGGGAGATCGTCCGGCTGCCGGCGGTGCACCTGGGCTTCGCCGCACAGACCGAACGGGGCCTGGTGGTTCCGGTCGTCCGGGACGCGCAGGACCGCAACCCGGAGTCCCTGTCGGCGGAGTTCGCGCGGCTGACCGAGCTCGCCCGCGCGGGCAGGCTGGCCCCGGCCGACCTGACGGGCGGCACCTTCACCCTGAACAACTACGGGGTGTTCGGGGTCGACGGCTCCACGCCGATCATCAACCACCCCGAGGCGGCGATGCTCGGTGTCGGCCGGATCATCGACAAGCCGTGGGTCCACGAAGGCCAGTTGGCGGTCCGCAAGGTGGTCCAGCTGTCGCTGACCTTCGACCACCGGGTCTGCGACGGCGGTACGGCGGGCGGCTTCCTGCGCTACGTCGCCGACTGCGTGGAAGCCCCGGCGGTGCTGCTGCGCAGCCTGTAGGGAGTGGGCCGGGGGCGGGCTCGAAGATCGGGGATCCGGCCCCCGCGTCCCCGCCCCCCCGGCCTCCCGCCCCCGGCCCCGGTCCGCGAACCCCGGAGGGGCCGGGAGACGGGCCCGCCGGCGTTCGCGGCGCGCGGGGTTCACACCGTGAGCAACAGCTTGCCCACGTGGGTGCTGGATTCCATGACCCGGTGGGCCTCGGCGGCCTGCGCCATCGGGAACGACGCGTGCACCACCGGCCGGACGCGCCCCGCGGCCACCAGCGGCCACACGTGCTCCCGGACGGCGGCGACGATCGCCGCCTTCTCCTCCAGTGGCCGTGCCCGCAGCGAGGTGGCGGTGATCGCGCCCCGCTTCGCCAGCAGTGCGGCGAGGTTCAGTTCGGCCTTGATCCCGCCCTGCAGGCCGATCACCGCGAGCCGGCCGTTGACGGCCAGGGCGTCCACGTTCCGGGCGAGGTACTTGGCGCCCATGATGTCGAGGATCACGTCCGCCCCGGCCCCGCCCGTGGCGGCCCGCAGCGCCTCCACGAAGTCCTGCTCGCGGTAGTCGATGAGGATGTCCGCGCCCAGCTCCTTGCAGCGGGCCAGCTTTTCCGGGCCACCGGCCGTGACGGCGACCGTCGCGCCGACGGCCTTGCCGAGCTGGATCGCCATGGTTCCGATGCCGCTGGACCCGCCGTGCACCAGCAGGGTTTCGCCGGGGCGCAGTCCGGCCACCATGAACACGTTGGACCACACCGTCGTGACGACCTCCGGCAGCGCGGCCGCCGTCACCAGGTCCACTCCGGCCGGAACCGGCAGCAGCTGGCCGGCCGGTACGGCGACCCGCTGCGCATATCCGCCGCCGGCCAGCAGGGCGCAGACCTCGTCGCCCACCGACCAGCCGGACACCCCTGCCCCGAGCGCGGCGATCCGCCCGGAGCACTCCAGGCCCGGATGACGTGAGGCGCCGGGCGGCGGATCGTAGAAGCCCTGCCGCTGGAGCACGTCGGCGCGGTTCACGGCGCTCGCCGCGACCTCGACGAGGACCTCGCCCTCGCCCGGTACCGGATCGGGGACGTCGGCCCAGACGAGGGCCTCGGGGCCGCCGGGCTGCTCGATGGTGATCGCATGCATGGCCCGGAGGCTACGCCACGGCGCGGCTACTCGGCAGGACCCAACGTCGACTTCGGAGCGGTGGGCGGAATCGCTCGCACGATGGTGATGAGACGGTCCGTCAGCTGGAGCGGGCTCGCGTGCGGATCGTCGTACGGGAGCAGCCGGTGGCCGCGCAGCACGTTCACGACGAGGTCGTCGGTGTCGCGCACCGACTTGCCGACCTCCGACTTGCGGACGGGCCGTTCGATCAGGTCCAGGCCGCTGCCCTGCTGGATCAGGTCCTCCATCACGGTGCCCGCGCTCGGGCTGAGCACCGACAGGCCCAGCAGCCGGCCGGCCGCGCTGGCGCTCGTGATGACCGCATCCGCCCCGGACTGGCGCAGCAGCGGGGCGTTCTCCTCCTCGCGCACCGCGGCGACGATCTTCGCTCCGCGGTTGAGCTGCCGGGCCGTCAGAGTGACCAGGACCGCCGTGTCGTCGCGCTGGGTGGCGATGACGACCTGACGGGCCTTCTGGAGCTCGGCACGGAGCAGTACGTCCGAGCGGGTGGCGTCGCCGACCACGCCCGTGAACCCCTCGGCGTTGGCCATGTCGATGACCTTGGCGCTGGGGTCGACGATGACCACCTGCTCCCTGGAGACGCCGGTGGCCAGCAGTGTCTGGAGGGCCGAGCGGCCCTTCGTGCCGAAGCCGACGACGACCGTGTGTTCGCGCAAGTTCTTCCTCCAGCGCTTCAGCCGCCACTCTTCCCTCGTCCGTTCCGTCAGGACTTCGAGGGTGGTACCGACGAGGATGATCAGGAACAGCACGCGCAGCGGTGTGATCAGCAGGATGTTGATCAGCCGCGCGCTGTCGCTGTAGGGGACGATGTCGCCATAGCCGGTCGTCGACAGCGTCACCGTCGCGTAGTAGAAGCAGTCGAGGAGATCGACCGTCTCGTTGGCGTTGTCGTGGTAGCCGTCGCGGTCCAGCCACACGATGAAGACCGTGAGGAAGAGCACGAACAAGGCCATCAGGAGACGCTTGGCGACCTGCCGCAGCGGATGCTCGACGATGCGTTTGGGCAGCTTGATGCGCCGCGAGACGAGCTTCTCGTCCGCGCCGCGGGCCATGGCGTCCTGTCCGGGCAGTTTCACGTGAAACATCCTCCAGCGGCCCACGGCAGATCGAGGACCTCAAGCTCCTGTCCGGACCGGGCGCCCCCCGGTGGTACGACGGCCAGCGCGTCCGCGGCCGCCACGCCGCGCAGCATCGCGGGGCCGTGGTAGCGCAGCGGTACGGCCTGCTCGTCGTCGAGCCGGACCGGGACCAGCCGGGTGTCGTAGGGGTGCCCCTGTACGGCGCCCTGCACGGTCGCCGTGTAGCGCGGACGCGGGCGGCGCCCCGCGAGGGCGCGCAGCAGCGGCTCGGCGAGGGTCAGCAGCCCGGATACGGCGGCGAGGGGGTTTCCGGGCAGCCCGACCACGTGCCGCCCGTCCGCCCGGTCGCCGATCCGTGCCAGCAGCATGGGGTGCCCGGGCCGCACCGCCACTCCGTCGACGAGCAGCCGGGCTCCGGCCTTCTCCAGTACGGGGCGGACGTGGTCGACGGGTCCGGATGCGGTACCGCCGGTGGTGACCAGGACGTCGGCGGTGGTGGTGGTGACGGCCTTCAGCAGGGCGGCCGCACCGGCCGGGTCGTCGCCGAGCGTCCGGGTGCCGATGACCTCGGCCCCCAGGCGCGTGAGCCAGGGGGCCAGCATCGGGCTCAGGGCGTCACGGATCAGCCCGTCGTGCGGGCGGCCCTCGGTGAGCAGTTCGTCGCCGAGTACCAGGATCTCCACGCGGGGGCGGGGCCGAGTGGTCAGCTCGTCGTAGCCCGCGGCCGCGGCGAGTCCGAGCACCGCGGGCGTGACCAGCGAGCCGGCGGGCAGCAGCAGGTCACCCGAGCGGCACTCCTGCCCGCGCGGGCGGATGTCCTGGCCGGTGACGACGGGCCGGCCGGCGAAGAGCTGTCCGCCCGCCTCGCGGCAGTGCTCGCTGCGGATGACGGCGGTGGTGTCGGCGGGGATCCGGGCACCGGTGGCGATCCGGACGGCCTCGCCGTCGGCGAGGGGCTCTGGAAGGCCGGAGCCGGCCAGTACGCCGTCGCCCTCGCTGACGTGCCACGGGCCGGGGCCGGCCACGGCCCAGCCGTCCATGGCGGAGGTGTCGAAGGACGGCAGGTCGGTCAGCGCCTCCAGGGAGGCGGTGAGGACCTCGCCGAGGGCGTCCGCGAGGGGGACGTCATGGCTGCGGGCGCGCATCTCGGCCCCGGCGTGGGCGGCGGTGTCCCGGGCGCGCGGCCAGGCGGCGGCCCGGTGGCTGCCGCCGGCGCCGCCCCCGGGGGCGCGGCTGACCAGGGCCAGGGCCTCCTCCAGGGCCTGTTCGGCGGAGTTCGCGGGGGTCATGCCGAGCCGTTCTCTCGGGGGGCGGCGCCATCGGCCTCCGCCTCGGCTGCCCAGCGCAGCGCCAGGTCCGCGGCCCTGCGGGAGGCCTCGGCCACGGCCTGCGCGGGGTCGGCGCCGGTGGCGGCCGCGTGGGCGGCGGCGTACCCGACCAGGAAGGTGGTCAGGGGCGCGGCGGGCCGGGCGACGCCGTGGGCCGCGTCCCGGGCGAGGTCGAGCAGGGTCGTGGTGTCGACGGCAAGGTCGATGCCCAGCTCGTTCTTGACTGCGGTGATCCATTGGTCCAGCACGGTTCCATGCTCCCTGATCCGGGCGCGGGCGGCGGCGAGATCCTCCCAGGTGTCGCAGTCGAACGCGGCGAGTGGCTGGGCCGCGACGGGAGCCAGCCGCAGTTCCGCAGTGAGCGCGCGCAGCGGGAGCCCGGCGAGGCCGCCGTGTTCGGCGGCGAGCAGCGCGACCTCGCGGCGCAGGGGTTCGGCCCGGTAGGCGGCGACCAGTGGCTGGTCGCGCCCACCGGGGTCCCGCAGCATCGCCCCGTCCGTGCCGTGTTCGTCGGGCGCGGCCAGCAGGGCCGCCACGGTCTCCCGGTCCAGGAACGGCAGGTCCGCGGAGAGTACGAGGACCAGCCCCGCGGTGGTCCCGCGCAGGCCGGCGTCCAGCGCGGCCACCGGGCCGCTCCCGGGCGGGTCCTCGCGGGCCCACTGCACGGGACGCGCGGTGGGCCTCCTGCCACCGACCACGACGGTGCGCAGGGCATCCGGGCAGGCGTCGAGGACGCGGTCGAGGAGCGCTCGCCCGCCGACGCTCAGCGCGGGCTTGTCCGCCCCGCCGAGTCGCCGCGCGGCGCCGCCGGCCAGCACGATCGCGTCGTAGCTCATGCCCATGAGTATGCGCGGACGGTGTTTCCGACGAGGAGCCGCCCTTGCCCGGTGCTTGTTTCCGCCGGTGCTTCGTCCTGGCGGCGCCGGGGAAACGGGCGGGCCCGCGCCCCTGGGGGCGCGGGCCCGGACCCGTGGTTCGTGCGGACGGTCGGAGGCTAGAGGTAGGGGCCCGAACGGATCGCGCCGTGGCCGCCGTCATCGTCGTCGTCGTGCGGACCCCCCGCAGGGAGGGCGCGGCGCATCTGCTCCAACTGGGCCCGCGCTGCCATCTGCTGCGCGAACAGTGCGGTCTGGATGCCGTGGAAGAGGCCCTCAAGCCAGCCCACCAACTGGGCTTGTGCGATCCGCAGTTCCGCCTCGGAGGGGATGGTCTCCTCGGTGAACGGCAGGGACAGGCGCTCCAGTTCCTCCACGAGCTCCGGGGCCAGGCCGTCCTCCAGCTCCTTCACGGAGGCTGCGTGGATGTCCTTGAGCCGGACCCGGCTCGCCTCGTCGAGGGGCGCGGCGCGTACCTCTTCAAGGAGTTGCTTGATCATGCTGCCGATCCGCATGACCTTGGCGGGCTGTTCGACCATTTCCGTCACCGGGACCTCGCGCGACTCGTCATCGGCGTCGCCGACCGCCGACCCGTCCTGTCCCACGATCAGGACGTGCGGGGGACTGTCCTGCGACCGTTCACTCCTCGGCATCTCCATGCCGTCATTCTCTCGCACACCTTCGTTCTCACACGGTGTGCCCCCGTACCGTCGTGATCCACCCTGTACGGGGGCACCGGACCGGGGAAATCCCCCCCCTGCTCAGCCCGCGGCCCGGCGGGCCAGCGCGCCGCTGGAGCGGGTGACCAGCGCCGCCAGGAGGGCCGCGCCCAGCGGGACGATGACGAGCAGTCCGGCGAGGGTCTCCCACGGCACGGCGATCGGCACGAACGGCACGGACTCGCCCGCCGCGGAGTAGCCCTCCTCGACGGCGCGCTGGGCGAGCGCCTCCAGTTCCCGTCGCTGCGTCAGACGCAGGCCGATCGCGGGCAGGATCCCGGCGGCCGAGCCCAGGACGACGCCCATCAGGGCCACCACCCCGCACTGGAAGCCGCTCAGCGTCCGGCGCACCCGCGGCGGGGCGCCCACCGCTGCCAGCGTCTTCAGGTCGGCTTCGGCGTCGGCCTGGGACAGTCCGGTGGCGATGCCGGCCGCGCCGATGGTGACCAGGCCGGCGAACACGGACAGGGCGAGCAGGGCCAGGCTGTCGTTGCCCTGGTAGCCCGCTTCGATCCGCAGAGAGGCGTCCACACCCATCCGGTCGATGTCCGCGGCGATCCTCTGCAGCTGCTCGGAGGCCGGCGTCCCGTCGAGGGCGAAGTACGAGCCGACCGGGGCCGTGGTCAGCCCCGTGGCCTGCACCGCAGCCGGGGGCAGGACCAGTTCGATGCCCCATCCCTCGGTGCCCTCCGGGACCAGGTGGACGGGGATGACCTTGTCCACGCCGACCGGTTCCCTCGCCGGACCGGCGATGCCCTCGGCCTCGTCCGGCCCGGTGATGATCCGCAGGGTGAGTGTGCCGTCCTTGACCTGCCTCTTGTCGAAGGCGACCGCCCGGCCCTGCCGGAGAGCGGACACGGAGCCCGGGTCGGTGACCGCGAGCACGCTCAGCAGCTTCTCGTCAGCGACGACCGTGGAGTACTGGGTGCCCCGCGTGGCGCCCTGGCAGCGCCAGTCCTGGCGCAGTCGGCGGGCCTCCTCCGCGCTGAAGGCCTCGGGGTCGGGGCTTTCGTAGAGCGGGCACCGCTGGTCCTTGGGGGTGATGATCTCGGCGCGGCCGCAGGCCGGGTCCCGGGAGAACGGCTCGCAGCCCGGCTTGCCGACGACCAGCCGGTCGACGTCCGCCCGGCGGGCGACCGGGAGCTGCTTGGTGAGGGACTCGCGCAGGGCGGGCACGTCCCGGTAGGCGCCGTTCTCGGAGGTCAGCAGCGAGCCGGTGCCGTGCGGGAGGTCGGCGACGTACTCGTGCCGGCTCTGGATGTCGCTGCTGTGCTGGTACGTGGCCACCGCCACGGTGCCGGCGACGGCGGCCAGCACCGCTGCCACGGCGGGCGCCGTACGGCCCCGGTTGCGCACGGCGTCGCGCAGCGCGAGCCGCGGGGAGAGCGGCAGCCGGCGGCCGAGCCGTCCGAAGACGCCGACCAGGACCGGGGTGAGGGCGACGATGCCGAGCTCGGCGAGCGCGCTGCCGCCCGCCACGACGGTGGAGCCCAGGTCCGACACGCTGCCGTAGAGGGCGATCCCGGCACCGGCGGCGACGGCGACCAGGCCGACCACCGGCAGCACCCGGTTGGACCTGCGCACACCGCGGCGGCCGGTCAGTGAGGCCAACACCGTCTGCCGGGAGGCGGTGACCGCGGGGACGATCGCGGACAGCAGTCCGGTCACCACCGCGAGCAGGGCGATGCCGACCAGTTCGAGCGGGCGGAAGTCCAGGTCGCCGAAGCGGTTGCCGAGCTGCTCCTCCAGCACCGGCTGGAGGGCGACGGTCAGGGCGATGCCGATCGCGGTACCGGAGACGGCGGCCGCGGCGCCGATGACCAGACCGCCGGAGAGCACGATGGAACGGACGTGACGGCGGTCCCCGCCATTGGCCCCCACCAGGCCGAGCTGGCGGCGCGAGCGGCGGGCACCGACGGCGAAGGCCGGTCCGGCGAGCAGGCAGATCTCCAGCATGGCGAGGCCCACGACCGTGGCCAGGATGGCCATTTCGGTGGCGCTGCCGGAGCCCCGCTCGAACTGCTCCTTGGGTTCCTGGCGGTAGAGCGGTACGTCGGCGTCGGCGGGCGGGTGGTTGGCGACGGCACGGGAGACGACGACCAGGGACCTGGCGTTGGCCGCCTGGACCATGTTCCACGTGAAACCTTCACCGCCCACGGTGACCAGATAGGAATCATCCGGGTGCAACCCGGTGCCCCCGGAGGCCTGGAGTGCCTGGTCGAGGGGGGCGATCAGGCTCCCGGGCGGGCCGATGACCTGCACCTTGCCGAGTTCGCTCGGCAACTCGTACGCACCGACGATCTTGTAGGCGGAGGTGGCGCCGCGCGGGGTGACCGAGGAGCCGACGAACAGGCCGGAGTTGTCCAGGAAGGCGTTCGTCGCGACGACCTCGCCCGCCCGCTCGGGCAGCCGGCCGCGGTCGAGCGTGACCAGGCCCTTCGCCAGCGGGTCGTGCAGGTCGATCTCGCGCAGGTCGGTGTCGAGCAGCCCGTGCCGGGTGCGGACCTTGCCGTAGCCGGCCGAGTCCTTCAGGATCCTGCTTCCGGGCGGGAACCCGGCGGCCACCTGCTCCGGGGACTTCTTCTCGGGTTCCGTCGGAACGTCGGCGCTGTCGTAGCCGCCGACCGGTACGTAGCGTGACCCGTCGGGCAGTTGGTAGATGGCCTTGCCCGCGTACGAGGTGCTGACCCGGGCGTCGGAGGCTCCGACCACGCGGCTGACGGCCTGGTCGGGGGAGAGCTCGGCGCTGCGCAGGGTGAGGTCGGCGGCGCTGACGCCGACGATCGGCAGGGCGATCATCGCGAGGACCAGGGAACTGCGGCCCTTGGCGCGCCAGGCGTCGCGGCGCGCGATGCGCACGGCGGCGACCCAGGAGTGGTACCAGCCTTGGAGCGAGGAGATCACTGGCCGCCCGCCTGCCCGGACAGGAGGGAGTCGGCGTGGCTGCGCGTGGTCTCGTCGACCACGGTGCCGTCGCGGAGGAAGACCACGCGGTCGGCCCACGCGGCGAAGCGCGGCTCGTGGGTGACGAGGACCCCGGCCGCGCCCGCGTCGCAGCGGGAGCGCAGCAGGCCGAGGACGGACTCGCCGGTCTCGGAGTCGAGGGCGCCGGTGGGCTCGTCGGCCAGGACGAGGCGGCGGTCGCCCACGAGGGCGCGGGCGATGGCCACGCGTTGCTGCTGGCCGCCGGACATCTCGTCGGGGAAGCGGTCGGCGAGGACGCCCAGGTTCATCTCCGCGAGCGCCGCGAGGGCCGCCCCGCGGGCCTTGCGGGCGGAGGTCCCGTCGAGTTCGAGCGGCAGGGCGACGTTCTCCGCGGCGGTGAGGGCCGGGATCAGGTTGTAGTCCTGGAAGACGTAGCCGATGCTGCGGCGGCGCAGCGCGGCGAGCTGTGTGCGGCTCGCCGTGGTGATGTCGGTGCCCTCGACCAGTACTCGGCCGCTGGTGGGGACGTCGAGGCCGCCGGCGAGGGTGAGCAGCGTGGACTTGCCGGAGCCGGAGGGGCCCATGACGGCGACGAGTTCGCCGGGGTGGACGGCGAGGTCGATGCCGCGCAGGGCGTGCACTTCGGTGGCGCCGCTGCCGTGGGTGCGGACGAGCCGCTCCAACTGCAGAACGGGTTGCCGGGGTTGGCGCTGGTCGGGCATGGAGGATCCCCCCTGGGAAGGCGGTTCAGGCGCGCCGCGTGCGGGCGGTGCGGGAACGGGCGGTGGTCGGGGCCGGGTTCTCGGCGGCGGCCTGGGGCGGTTCGGGCGCGGCGGCTCTCCGGTCGGCCGGCAGGGAGAGCCGGACGAGCCGGGCCTCGCAGTGGTCGAGCCAGCGCGCCTCGGCCTCGGTCTGGAAGATGAGCTGTTCCAGGACGAGCAGCCAGGCGACGTCGTCGCGTTCGCCGGACCGGCCGCTCTCGACCGCCGCCAGGGCGGTGGCCTTGAGCCGGGTGTAGTCCTGCATCGCGCGGATGGTGGCGTGCCGCTGGGACTGGATGACGGCGCGGATGTCCACGCCCGGGGCGCCCACGGCCATGGCGAGCTTGATGGACA
Organism: Streptomyces sp. NPDC058880; assembly: GCF_042742535.1. Classification (NCBI taxonomy): domain Bacteria; kingdom Bacillati; phylum Actinomycetota; class Actinomycetes; order Kitasatosporales; family Streptomycetaceae; genus Streptomyces; species Streptomyces sp. NPDC058880. The sequence goes on along the minus strand of NZ_JBHYMC010000030.1, from coordinate 32,920 downwards.
GTTCGTCCCGGGGCGGGTTGGCGCGGTCGACGGGGCGTTCGTACCACTGGCGCAGTTCGGTGCGCCCGGTGTCGGTGATGGCGTAGAGCGTGTGCCCCGCGGCGTCCTCGCCGTCGGGTGCGACGAGGCCGTCGCGTTCGAGCCGGGCCAGGGTCGTGTAGACCTGCCCGACGTTGAGGGGCCAGGTGGAGCCGGTCCGGGATTCGAACTCGGTGCGCAGCTGGGAGCCGTACCGAGGGCCCCGTTCCAGGAGGGCGAGCAGCCCGTGACGGATCGACATACTCGGTATGTATACCGAGTATGTTCACGGTGGGCAACCATCCCGGGGCGTACGCCGGAAGGGGGACGGAGGAAGGAGGACGGCGCTACGCTCCCCGCCGCAGCCGCACGCCCAGATATCCCAGCCCCAGCCCCATCAGGGCGAATCCGGTGCCCAGCGGCAGTATGTGCGCGGCCAGGTCGGCGGCGCGGTCGTTGGGTTCGGTGCCGAGGGCGGTGACGGCGTCACGCGCTGTCGGGGCGGCGGTGGGGCGTGGCGGCACGGGCGGCGAGGGCGGGGGCGGCGCCGGCGGCGTGGGCTCGGTGCGGGGGTGCACCGGCAGTGGCCGGGAGGCGATCAGCAGCTCCGGGTCGGCGGGCTCTCCGGCCGGCCGGCCGGGCCGTTCGCGGCCGACCCCGGCGGCGCTCCCCGCAAGCTCCTCGCGGGCGTCGTCGCCCCCGTCGGCCTCCTCGGTCCGGGCGGCCGCGAGGTGCGCCGCCCGGTCCGTGGACGGTGCGACACGGTGGACGGGCGTGCGGTGGACGGGGGTGCGGTCGGGGTGGGCCGGGGCGGGCGGGCCTGCGTACGCGGAGGCGGCGGGCGCGAGGGCGGCGGCGGCCAGCGCGGCGCACGCCAGCCAGCGCGAAGGACGGAAGCCTTGGATCACGGGGAGCCCCTCCCGTCCCGAGCGCCGGCGTGCTCGCTGGGGTCAGCGATACGCGCTCAGATTTACATAGTGGGGCAAAAACGGCATCCCGGGCGCCCTGGTGGGTGCTCGGGATGCCGGTGTGTCGTGCGGGCCGGTTGTCCCGCGGTTGCCGCGGGCCTACTCCGGATTGCCGGTGGACACGGTGAGCGTGTACTCCGTGCCCTCCTTGTCGATCTTGTCGCCGGCGGCCGGGGACTGGCTGAGCACCGTGTCCTTGCCGTACACGGCCTCGTCCTTCTCGACGATCGTGTACTTGCCACCCGAGGCCTGGATGCAGGCCTTCACGGACAACACGTTCTTGTACTTGAGGTCCGGCGCCTGGTACTTGCCGGCCTCGCTGTAGTGCTTCGTGGGCTCCGAGCACTTCTTCGGGTCGATCGTGCGGGTGACGTCGGGGCCCTTGTAGCCGGCCTTCGCGGACGCGGACGCCGAGCTGCCCGGATCGGCGGTGGTGTCGCCCTTGTCGTCCCCGTTCATCGAGATCGCCGCGATCAGGCCGCCGACGGCCAGCACCGCCACCGCGATCGCCCCCACGACCACGGGCGTGTTCCGCTTGCCGCCGCCACCGGAGCCGGACGTGCCCGCCCCGCCCGCCGGGGAGATCGTGTACGGGGGCGGCGTCTGCGGCGCGTAGCCCTGCTGCGGCGGGGCCGCGTGCGGGTAGGCGTAGCCGCCCTGCGCGTGCGGCTGCGGGGCCGGCGTCGGGGCGTGCGGGGCCGGCGTCGGGGCGTGCGGGGCGGGCGTCGGGGCGTGCGGAGCCTGGTACGGCTGCTGCAGCGACTGCGGCGGGGCCTGGAAACCGGACTCCACCGGCGGGAACACGGCGGAGGACACCCCCGCGCCGCTGCTCAGCGGCCCCTGGCCCGGCACGATGACCGGAGCCCCGGTCTGCCCGGAGCCCAGCACCCGCGCGACCTCGTCGCCCATGGCCGCTGCCGTGGGGAAGCGCTCGTTCGGGTTCTTCTTCAGCGCCCGCGCCACCAGCGCGTCCATCGCCGGGGTCACCGACCGGTTGATGGAGGACGGCGCGACCGGCTCCTCCTGCACGTGGGCGTACGCGATGGCGAGCGGCGAGTCCGCGTCGAACGGCAGCCGTCCCGTCAGCAGCTGGAACAGCATGATGCCCACGGAGTACAGGTCGGAGCGGGCGTCGACACCGCGCCCGAGGGCCTGTTCGGGCGAGAGGTACTGCGGGGTGCCGACGACCATGCCGGTCTGGGTCATCGAGGTGACCCCCGACTGCATGGCGCGGGCGATGCCGAAGTCCATCACCTTGACCACGCCGCGCTTGTTCACCATCACGTTGCCGGGCTTGATGTCGCGGTGGACCAGGCCCATCTCGTGGCTGGTCTCCAGGGCGGCCAGTACGTCGGCCGTCACCTTCAGCGCCTTCTCCGCGGGCATCGCGCCGTACTGCCGGATGTCCGCGTCCAGCACCGAGCCGAGCGGCTTGCCCTCCACGTACTCCATGACGATGTACGGCATCACGGCACCGTCGTCCGGGCGGCCGCCGCCGAACGTCACCTCGCCCTCACCGGTGTCGAAGACCGAGACGATGTTCGTGTGCGACAGTTTCGCTACAGCCTGGGCCTCGCGGCGGAAACGCTCGCGGAAGGACTGTTCCCGGCCGAGGTCGCTGTGCAGGGTCTTGATGGCCACCTGCCGGTCGAGGGCGGAGTCGTACGCGAGGTACACGGAGGCCATGCCGCCGGCACCCAGCAAGTCCCTTAGCTGGTAACGGCCACCGGCCAGAGAGCCGCCCGCGTACTGGCCCTGAGTGCCGTCCTGGCTCATGACTGTTGCTTCCCCTCGGAATGTGCCGTCCACGCCTCCGGCCGGGCGCATGTGGCGCCCAGTCTGCCCCAGGGCAAGCACACGTCAAGCCGGGTGCCCGTTCCGTGACCACACGTGCACAGGGTGGCCTTGTCCGAACGGTGACCGGTTCCGAGGCTGTAGCGTTCACCGGAGCACCAATAAAGAGGACTACCGCTGAGCGGCGGCCGAGAGAGACGACGGCGAGGACTGATGGCACCCGAACCCGAGGGAAACGGCGCCGGGATGACCGACGGTCCTGAGCACTGGGGCGACGGCGGCCTGGTGGGCGACGGCCGTTACCGGCTGACGCACCGGCTGGGCCGCGGCGGCATGGCGGAGGTGTTCGCCGCCGAGGACGTGCGGCTGGGCCGCACCGTCGCGGTGAAGCTGCTGCGCGCGGACCTCGCCGAGGACCCGGTGTCCAAAGCCCGCTTCACCCGCGAGGCGCAGTCCGTCGCCGGGCTCAACCACCACGCCGTCGTGGCCGTGTACGACTCGGGCGAGGACCGGGTCGGCCCGAACACCGTCCCGTACATCGTCATGGAGCTGGTCGAGGGCCGCACCATCCGGGACCTGCTGATCAGTGCCGAGGCCCCGGGCCCCGAGCAGGCGCTCATCATCGTCTCGGGCGTGCTGGAGGCCCTCGCGTACTCGCACCAGCACGGCATCGTCCACCGCGACATCAAGCCGGCGAACGTCATCATCACCGACGCCGGCGCGGTGAAGGTGATGGACTTCGGCATCGCCCGCGCCCTGCACGGCGGTCAGGCGACGATGACCCAGACCGGCATGGTCATGGGCACCCCGCAGTACCTGTCGCCCGAACAGGCCCTCGGCAAGGCGGTGGACCACCGCAGTGACCTGTACGCGACCGGCTGCCTGCTCTACGAACTCCTCGCGCTGCGACCTCCGTTCACCGGCGAGACCCCGCTCTCCGTGGTCTACCAGCACGTCCAGGACGCGCCCGTGCCGCCCTCGCAGCTGCCGGAGGGCCACCACATCCCGCAGGAGCTCGACGGGCTCGTCATGCGCTCCCTCGCCAAGGACCCGGACGACCGGTTCCAGAGCGCCGAGGAGATGCGCGGGCTGGTCCAGTACGCACTGCAGATGCTGCACGACCAGGGCCCGAACACCGGTACCTGGAACACCGGCCCGATCACCATGTCGCTGCCGCACGGTCGCGGCGGCGTCGCCGCCACCACGGCCATGCCGCCGGTGGGCGGAAACGGCGGCGGGCCGCGCTACGGCTCGAACGCCTCGACCTCGCAGTTCCAGCAGCCGATGGTGCCGCCGCTGAACCCGGACGACGGCGCGGCCTTCCCCGGCGCCCCGGGAGGCCACTCCGGCGGTCACAGCGGCGGCTACGAGGTCTACGACGACCGGCGCGGCAACGGCGGCGGCCGCTGGAAGATGTGGCTGTTCGCGGTCCTCGCCATCGTCGCGATCGCGGGCGGCGTGGCCTACGCGGTCAACGGCGTGGGCGGTGGCAAGGGCGGCGAGAAGCAGGACCCGGGAACGACCCAGACCGTCCCCAGCGACCAGCCGAGCGCGTCCGACTCGCCGGACCCGACGCACTCGCGCCAGCCCACGGACAACACGCCGACGAGCAACGAGACCCAGCCGCAGCCGGTCCGTACCCGCACACAGACCGCCAGCCAGTCCCCCACGGCGACGGCGACGCAGTCGCCGACTCCCACGGCGACCAAGAGCGCCACCGCCACCGCCACCGCCACGGCGACGAAGACGGCCACGGCGACCGCGACGGCGACCAAGTCCGCGCCGCCGCCGGGCCCCGACAGCGCGGAGTGAGCGCGGGGCGAAGACGCAACGGGCCCGGCGGAATCGACTTCCGCCGGGCCCTTTCGCATGGATGCCCCGTCAGCGGGCGGGCCGGCGGGGGCGGTCGGGATTCGGGTTCTCGGCGAGCGGGCTAACCGTTCTGAGCCGGGAGTTCGATTCGCGTGGGGGCGGAGTCGAACGCCCCGCTGTGGCGAACCGAAGCGAACCGACCGGACCCGGGCATAAGGGGAATTGAAATTGCCGGCCCGCCCGCCCTAGCGCTTCTCGGCCTGGAGGCGGGCGACGTAGGCGGCGGCCTGGGAGCGGCGCTCCATGCCCAGCTTGGACAGCAGGCTGGAGACGTAGTTCTTGATCGTCTTCTCGGCCAGGTGCAGCCGCTCGCCGATGACCCGGTTGGTCAGGCCCTCGCCGATCAGGTCGAGGATCTTGCGCTCCTGCTCGGTCAGGTTGGCGAGGCGGTCGTCGCCCCTGCCCCCCTTGCCGTCGCGCAGCCGCTCCAGCACCCGGGCAGTGGCCACCGGGTCCAGCAGCGACTTGCCGGCGGCGACGTCACGCACGGCGTTGAGCAGCTCGTTCCCGCGGATCGCCTTCAGGACGTAGCCGGAGGCACCGGCCATGATCGCGTCGAAGAGGGCCTCGTCGTCGGCGAACGAGGTCAGCATCAGGCACTTGACGTCCTCGGTCTGCGAGCGGACCTCGCGGCACACTTCCACCCCGCTGCCGTCCGGCAGCCGGACGTCCAGGACGGCCACGTCGGGGCGGGTCGCGGGGATCCGGACCAGTGCGTCGGCGGCCGTGCCGGCCTCGCCGACGATCTCGATGTCCTCTTCGACCGACAGCAGCTCGTGGACGCCCCGACGGACCACTTCGTGGTCGTCCAGGAGGAATACCTTGATTTTTCCGTCTTCGCGCACGAAGTCAGTTTCACACACCAACCCCTTCCCTGCCGGAGTTACCCGGGATAACGTGCCGTTGTTCCCGGCCCCTGCAAGGCTGTGACCAGTGGTTGTTCCCGCTCCTGCGGATTTACTTGGAAATCCAAGCAAAAACGCAGGTCAAACGGGGTTTCGCAGTTATGCGGCGCACTGGGTAACGTGCATTGCGCAGGGCACTCGCCGGGACGCCTGTCACGCCTGAATCCCGAACGCGATGCGCACCCACCCCGTGCGCTCGTCACGGACGCAGGTGAGCCGCACTGGACCCCGGAGAACCCGGGTGCCGGACCGACGGAGGAGCACAAGTGACCGTGGAGAGCACTGCCGCGCGCAAGCCGCGACGCAGCAGCGGCACCAAGCGGGCGGCAGGTGCGGCGAGCGCCGCCAAGCCCGCCGCTGCCACCGCGCAGACGCAGGACGCTGAACCTCAGCTCGTACAGCTGCTGACGCCCCAAGGGGAGCGGGTCGACAACGCGGAGAACGCGGAGTTCGCCCCCTTCGTCGCAGACATCACCACAGAGGACCTGCGCGGCCTGTACCGCGACATGGTCATGACCCGCCGCTTCGACGGTGAGGCGACCGCCCTGCAGCGCCAGGGCGAGCTGGGGCTGTGGGCCTCGCTCCTCGGCCAGGAGGCCGCGCAGATCGGCTCCGGCCGGGCGCTGAACGACGCGGACTACGTCTTCCCGACCTACCGCGAGCACGGCGTCGCCTGGTGCCGCGGGGTCGACCCGACCAACCTGCTCGGGATGTTCCGCGGTGTGAACCACGGCGGCTGGGACCCCAACCTCAACAACTTCCACCTCTACACGATCGTCATCGGCTCGCAGACGCTCCACGCGACCGGGTACGCGATGGGTGTGGCCAAGGACGGCGCGGACGCGGCCGTGATCGCTTACTTCGGCGACGGCGCGTCGAGCCAGGGCGACGTGATGGAGGCCTTCAACTTCTCCGCCGTCTACAACTCCCCCGTGGTGTTCTTCTGCCAGAACAACCAGTGGGCGATCTCCGAGCCGACCGAGCGCCAGATGCGCGTGCCGCTCTACCAGCGCGCGCAGGGCTTCGGCTTCCCCGGTGTCCGCGTCGACGGCAACGACGTCCTGGCCTGCCTGGCCGTGACCCGCTGGGCACTGGACCGGGCGCGCCGGGGCGAGGGCCCGACCCTCGTCGAGGCGTACACGTACCGCATGGGCGCGCACACCACCTCCGACGACCCGACGAAGTACCGGCGGGACGAGGAGACGGCGGCCTGGGAGTCCAAGGACCCGATCCAGCGCCTGAAGGCCCACCTGCTGGCCACCGGCGGCGCCGACGAGGCGTTCTTCGCCGAGCTGGAGGCCGAGAGCGAGGCCATGGGCAAGCGCGTGCGCGAGGCCGTGCGCGCCATGCCCGACCCGGACACCATGGCGATCTTCGAGAACGTCTACGCGGACGGGCACGCGCTCGTCGACGAGGAGCGCGCCCAGTTCGCCGCCTACCTCGCGTCCTTCGAGTCGGCCGAGGAGGGTCACTGATGGCTGCCCAGAAGATGTCGATCGCGAAGGCGCTCAACGAGTCGCTGCGCAAGGCCCTGGAGCAGGACCCGAAGGTCCTGATCATGGGCGAGGACGTCGGCAAGCTGGGCGGTGTCTTCCGGATCACCGACGGCCTGCAGAAGGACTTCGGCGAGGAGCGGGTCATCGACACTCCGCTGGCCGAGTCGGGCATCGTCGGCACCGCCATCGGCCTGGCCCTGCGCGGCTACCGGCCGGTCGTGGAGATCCAGTTCGACGGTTTCGTCTTCCCCGCGTACGACCAGATCGTCACGCAGCTCGCGAAGATGCACGCGCGCGCCCTGGGCAAGATCAAGCTGCCGGTCGTCGTGCGCATCCCCTACGGCGGTGCCATCGGCGCGGTCGAGCACCACTCGGAGTCCCCGGAGGCGCTGTTCGCGCACGTCGCGGGCCTGAAGGTGGTCTCCCCGTCGAACGCCGCCGACGCCTACTGGATGCTCCAGCAGGCGATCCTCAGCGACGACCCGGTGATCTTCTTCGAGCCGAAGCGCCGCTACTGGGACAAGGGCGAGGTCGACACCGAGGCCATCCCCGGCGAGCTGCACACGTCGCGCGTGGTGCGCGAGGGCACCGACCTCACCCTGGCCGCCTACGGTCCGATGGTGAAGGTCTGCCTGGAGGCGGCCGCCGCGGCCGCCGAGGAGGGCAAGTCGATCGAGGTCCTGGACCTGCGCTCGATGTCCCCGGTCGACTTCGACGGGATCCAGGCGTCCGTGGAGCGGACCCGCCGGCTCGTCGTCGTCCACGAGGCGCCGGTCTTCCTCGGCGTGGGATCGGAGATCGCCGCCCGCATCACGGAGCGGTGCTTCTACCACCTGGAGGCGCCGGTACTGCGCGTGGGCGGCTTCCACGCCCCGTACCCGCCGGCCCGCCTGGAGGACGAGTACCTGCCGGGCCTGGACCGGGTGCTCGACGCCGTCGACCGCTCGCTGGCGTACTGAGGAGCCACGTTCCATGACCATCCGCGAATTCAAGATGCCCGATGTGGGCGAGGGCCTCACCGAGGCCGAGATCCTCAAGTGGTACGTCCAGCCGGGTGACACCGTCACCGACGGCCAGGTCGTCTGCGAGGTCGAGACGGCCAAGGCCGCAGTCGAGCTGCCGATCCCGTTCGACGGTGTCGTGCACGCCCTCCTCTTCGACGAGGGCACCACCGTCGACGTCGGCCAGGTGATCATCTCGGTGCAGACCGGTGACGCCGGCGCCGAGGCCCCGGCCGCCGCCGAGGCCGCTCCCGCGGCCACCGCCCCCGCCGCCGAGGAGGCCGCCCCGGCGGCCCGCCAGCCCGTCCTGGTGGGCTACGGCGTCGCCGAGTCGTCCACCAAGCGGCGCCCCCGCAAGGCCGCGCCGGCTCCCGCCGTCGCCGCGCAGAACGGCACCGCAGCGCCCGCGGCGGCGCCCGCCGCCCCCGCGGCTCCGGCCGCGCCGGTGCAGCCCGCCGTCCCGGCGCAGCCGACCGGTGAGCGTCCGCTGGCCAAGCCGCCGGTGCGCAAGCTCGCCAAGGACCTGGGTATCGACCTGGCCTCCGTGGTGCCGACCGGTGACGGCGGCGTGGTGACCCGGGAGGACGTCCACGCGGCGGCCGCCGCGGCGATCGCCCCGCAGGCCGCCCCCGCGGCCGCGGCCCCCGCCGCGGCCCAGGTCCCGGCGGCCGAGGCCGTCGCGGCGGTGTCCACCGTCGCGCTGGCCGAGCCGTCGGCGCGGGAGACCCGTATCCCGGTCAAGGGCGTCCGCAAGGTCACCGCCCAGGCCATGGTCGGCTCGGCCTTCACCGCGCCGCACGTCACCGAGTTCATCACCCTCGACGTGACGCGCACCATGAAGCTGGTCCAGGAGCTCAAGGACGACCCGGACCTCGCCGGTCTGCGGATCAACCCGCTGCTCCTGATCGCGAAGGCCGTCCTGGTGGCCATCCGTCGCAATCCGGACGTCAACGCGTCCTGGGACGAGGCGGCCCAGGAGATCGTGCTCAAGCACTACGTCAACCTGGGCATCGCGGCGGCCACCCCCCGCGGGCTGATCGTCCCGAACATCAAGGACGCCCACGCCAAGACCCTGGGCGAGCTGTCGGAGTCCCTGTCCTCGCTGGTCGCCACGGCCCGCGACGGCAAGACCTCCCCGGCCGACATGCAGAACGGCACCATCACCATCACCAACGTCGGCGTCTTCGGCGTCGACACCGGTACGCCCATCCTGAACCCGGGCGAGTCCGCGATCCTCGCGGTCGGCGCGATCAAGCTCCAGCCGTGGGTCCACAAGGGCAAGGTCAAGCCGCGCCAGGTCACCACGCTGGCGCTGTCCTTCGACCACCGCCTCATCGACGGTGAGCTCGGCTCGAAGTTCCTCGCCGACATCGCGGCGGTGCTGGAACACCCCCGCCGGCTGATCACCTGGTCGTAGCGGACACGAGGACGAAGCCGACGGCCGGTCTCCCCCGAGGAGGCCGGCCGTCGGCCTTCTGCGCGCCCGCCTCCACGGGCGGCAAACCCCTGGCCGTGCCGTGCGCCCCGTGTGATCATCTGCGCATGCTTTTCCGTGCCGCCACCGCAGGTCCCGCAGACCTGGCCCGTGCCGTCGCCCACCCTGCGGCCGGCCCCGTCCCCGCCCTCACCGCCGGAAGGATCCGCGAGGAGCTCGCCGGGAACCGCATCCGCCCCGAGTGGATCTGGACCGCCGAGGATGAGGGCGGGCGGATCCTGGCCCGCGCCCTGTGGTGGGGGCGGGCCGACAGCGAGCGGCCCATCGCGCTCGACTGCCTCCAGGTGGCCGCCGGCGTGGCCGACCCGGCCGGGGTCGCCGCCGGGCTGCTGGACGCCGGACACAAGGCCTTCGGCGGGCTCCCCGGCTACACCATCTCCCTGCCCCGGGGCTGGCGGGACGCCCCGGAGCTGGCCGCGGCGGTCGGCTGGCGCCAGGAGGCCGCGTACCGCACGGGACTGACCCGCGAGATCGAGCGCCTGCGCTACGAGTGGACCCCGGCCGCCGGGACGCCCGCGCCCACCGACCGGCTCGTCTTCCGCGAGGGCACCGACGAGGAAATGCTGGAAGCCTTCGCCCGGCTGTCCCGGGGCAGCCTCGACCTCGCCACCCGGCACGAACTGGAGGTGATGGACGCCGAGCAGCTGGCCCGCGAGGACTTCGACTTCTACTTCGACTGCCCCGGCGAGCGCTCCTGGTGGCGCCTCGCCCACCTGCCGGACGGCCGCCTCGCCGGTCTGGCCGTGCCCTCGGCGACCCCGTACCACCGCAACGTCGGCTACCTGGGCGTCGTACCGGAACAGCGCGGCCGGGGGCTGATCGACGAGATCCTCGCCGAGATCACCCGCTTCCACGCCTCGCAGGGCGCCGAGCGGATCACCGCGACCACGGACACCGTGAACAAGCCGATGGCCGCGGCCTTCGACCGCGCCGGCTACGAGGTCACCGAGATCCGCCTCGTTCTGGAAGCGCCGGGGCGGTGAACCGGGCCGGCCCGCGAGCACCGGGGCGCGCCGGGGTCGGTACGGCTCCCTTCCCCGAGGGGTAACCTGCCGCCCGGGGAAGGGGGCCGGGGTGTCCATCGCCGAACTGCAGGTCTACTCCGTCGAGGAGGTCGACGTCACCGGTGGCGTGTGCGTGGTCCGCTGCATCGGCGGGGTGGCCCGCGCGGGGCAGGTCTACGCCGTCGGGGCGTCGCGGATGGGCCTGCGCCACATCGAGCGGTACGGACGGACCGTCGGCTCCTTCGACGCCGGTCACACGGCGAAGGTCCACTTCAGCGGCGCCATCGTCGCACTGCTCTCCCGCGGACAGGTGCTGACCTCCGTGCCGCCCGGCGGGCACGCGCTGGAGGATCTGGAGGCCTGGCTGGCCGCTGACCCGCCGCTGCGGGACGAACCCCATCCGCGGACGCTGCGCGTCCTGGCCGGGGTGCGGATGCGCGACGAACGGCTGCCGGACGGGATCCGGCTGCGCTGGGGCCGGGTGGCACTGGCCGCCACCTACCGCTGCGCGGCGGCCGAAGGCACGGCGGAGCTGGTCCGTGCCCCCGAACTGGCCTGTGTGCGGGCCTACTTGATCGAACAGTTCGGCCCGGACCGCGGCGGTGACCCGGCCGCCCTGTGCCGGGACCTGTTCGCGCTGATCGACCTGACCCCGGAGCAGGCGGCGGCCCAGGGCCGCGTCTGGCGCGACCTCCCGCACCACCGCATCCGCCACCTGCGCCGTATCAAGGCGCTGATCCCGTGGCTGACGTCCCTGCGCCGCCACCTGCCGGACGGCACCCCCGCGGCGACCGCGGTCGACGCCTGGACCCGGGTCAGGCCCCTGCTTCCTTAGGCGGCGCAGCCCCGGCCCGCACGCATCGCGGGCCGGCGCGGCCTTCCGTACGCCGGCGGTCAGCCCTGGCGGGCGGCGTTGCCGAGGACCCTGGTCGGGGTGATGCGGACGACCACGCGGACGTTCTCGGGCGGGGCGTCCTGGTACTCCTTGCCGGCGCCCGGTCCCATGTACTCCTCGGCGATGCGGACGGCCACCGCGCGGCCGACGTCCTCGGTGACCGTGGCGGTGCCGCGGATCTCCGCGTACAGGAAGGGGTTGGCCAGGTCGAAGACGGTCAGCCCGACCCGGCCGTCGCGGACGATGTTGCGCTCCTTGCGGCGGCCCTGCTCGGTGGAGATCAGCAGGTCGCCACCGTCACGGGTCACCCAGATCACGGAACTCTGCGGGCTCCCGTCCGGGTTGATGGTCGACAGGACGGCGGGGTGCGGTGCGTCGAGCAGCCCGCGCACGGTTTCGTTCATCTCGACAGTCATGGGAACGAGGCTAGTTCGGCCGGGTGCGGTCCGCGGGCGGATGTCGGCCGGGCCGCCGACTACCCGAGGTCGCTCACTTCCACGGGATGTTGCGCCAGGGGCTGGCGGGGTCGGTGGTCAGCGTGACGTGGGCGGCGAGGGCGCCCGTGTACCAGGTGCCGAACTCCTCCTCGTCGAAGTGCAGGCACCGGCCGAGGACGTACCCCGCGGAGAACTCCTGCCACGAGCGATAGGTCTCGCGGGCGGCCTCCCCGGCGCGGAGCACGGCCCTCTCCGCCTCGTGCAGGGTGCCGTAGCGGCAGCCGATGCCCCAGCGGGCCATCTGGGAGGCGCGGCCGAGGTCCCAGGCCTCGACCGAGCGGACCCAGCCGTCCTCGGGGAGGAGGCCGTCGGCCCGGAAGCGCTGTTCGTAGCGGGCGATCCGGCCTATGAGGCGCTTGACGCCGGCTATCTCCCCCTCGACCTCGGCGCTCGGGCGCGGCCGGGCGACGGTGACGCCGTCCGGGGTGAGCTGCGGTTCGGCGGAGCGTTCGGCGTTGCGGCGCAGGCTCGCCTCGGCGGCGTGCCGCCAGTGCTCGACGTCGACGGGCCCCGCGAAGTCGGAGGCGAGGACGCGGCGGACCCGGAGCGCGAATTCCCAGACGGGGCTGACGACCGAGGTGCTCAGCAGCTCTTCCAGGACGGCGAGCCAGTCGGCCCGGTCGGTGATGCCCCAGCTCTTCGCGACGCGGCGGCGCTCGTGCCGGTAGCCGCTGCCGTGGTAGGCGAGGGCGTTCCAGAACTCGCCGTTCGTGACGGCGAGATGCCCACCGACGGCGAGCCCGTGGGCGATGTCGCCGTGCAGCGGCCCGCCGGTGAAGAGGGCGTGGACCCGTCCCTCGGGCAGGCCGTAGTGCGGTGCGGCGTCCGCGTGCGCGCGCCAGCGGGCCAGGTCGGCTGGGGTGGTGGTGAGGTACGCCTCGGCGGGGGAGCCCGGGTTCACGGCGAGGAAGGCGGGGTCGTCGGCGGCCCACACCTTGGAGAACCAGCCCAGGCTGCGGGACTCGAAGACCGTCTCCGGGCTGGGCGCGGGCAGCATCCCGGCGGTGAGGACGACGAGCATGCGGTTCGCGGTGGGGTGGAAGAAGACCGCATCGGGGTGCGCGTCGGACTGCACGCGGGGCTGCACCAGGTAGAGCTGGGAGCGTGCGAGCACCTCGAAGTACGCGGTCCAGTCCCCGGCGCCCTTGGCCTCGTACAGCTCTCTCTCGATGACGCTCGGCGCGATCCAGGTGCCCATACGGGGACCCTATACGGACCCTCCGGCGGGCGAGTCGGCCCGTTCTGCCTTCCCGCGGGTACTGTCGTCCGGGTCGGGCGGGGGTCGGGCAAAGGGGTTGTGACATGGAGAGGTTCGTTTCGAAGGGGTCCGGCCGTGGTGCCGTCACCGTGTACTGGCGGCCCGGATGCGTCTTCTGCATCAAGCTCTTCACCCAGCTCCGGCTGGCGCGGATCCCCTACCGGAAGGTCGACATCTGGCGGGACCCGGACGCGGCGGCCTTCGTCCGCGGCGTGGCCGACGGCAACGAGACCGTCCCGACGGTGGTCGTCGCGGACCACCCGCCGATGGTGAACCCGTCGCTGGCCCGGATCAGAGCGGCCCTCGCCGACGACTGACCGGTAGGGGGCGACCTCTGTGGGAACGCCCCCTCGTGCCACCGCGCGACCGTGCGGACCCCCTTGACGGTCCCCGGCGGCGGAGGGAAGCTCCCCGGATCTCTGATCCGCACGGGTGCAGCCGGGGGGCCGCCATGCCGCAGGAGTCCGTTCAGACGGTGGGGGAGCTGCGAGCGCAGCTGATCGCGCAGGGGGCGCGCTGGTCGGTCCTGGAGGACCTGGCCGACGAGGAGCCGGTGCCGCGGCCGGCACTCGGTCTGGAGCCGGGGGCGAACCTGACGCCCGCCGAGGACGTGGGCACGATCGACCTGCGGGGGATCATCGAACACCCCAGCGGCAACCCGCACCTGACCCGGCGCCGGGCCGCCCACGGACTGCTGGCCGGGGCCCCGGCAGGGGAACCGGCCCGCCGGGCGAGGCCGGCCGCCGTGGACTGGCGCAACCGCTGGGGCCTGCCCTGGATCACCAAGGTCAAGGACCAGAACCCGTGCGGTTCCTGCTGGGCCTTCGGCGCCACCGGCCTGGTGGAGTCCATGACCCGCATCGAGCACGACGTGTGGGCGGAGCGCTCCGAGGGGGACGTCCACGACGGCCTGCGCTTCACCTGCGGCCAGGGCAGCAATCCGGAGACCGCCCTCGACTGGATCAAGGCCAACGGCGGGCTCGCCGACCCGGACTGCTGGCCGTACAGCACCCCGCCCGCCGGGCTGCCGGCCGCCCGCCGGGACGCCTGGCGCGCCGAGTACAGGCCCAGCTGGGACCGGTCCGGCCGGACCGTCCGGATCTCCGACTACGTCCGGCTCGGCGACGTGGAGCAGCAGAAGGTGTGGCTGGACACGGTCGGCCCGCTGACCGCCTGTTTCGACGTCTACGACGACTTCTTCGGCCTCGGCGCCGGGGTCTACCACCGCACCAGCGACCGCCTCGCGGGCGGCCACTGCGTCCTGGTCGTCGGCTACGACGACGCGGCGGGCTGCTGGCTGTTCAAGAACTCCTGGGGCACCGGCTACCACGTCGGCGGCTACGGCCGGATCGCCTACGGCGAGGTGAACGTCGACCACTGGGCCAAGTGCGGACTGCGCGGCACCAACCCCGATCCGTGGACCAAGCGCCGCCTGCACACCGGCAACGTCTACGAGAGCGGCAACGGCCGCGCCCACCGCAACTTCGAGCTCCTCGCGACGACCACGGGCGCCCGCCTCCAGCACTGGTGGCGCGAGGGCGACGCGCCCTTCGCCTGGGCCCGCGCGGGCACGTTCGCGGGCGACGCCTCGGGCCAGCCGGCGTTCACCGGGACCACCTACAACCGGAACATGGAATCCCTGCACGTGACCACGGGCGGCAGGCTGCGCCACTGGTACTACGAGCAGTCGGCCGGGGTGTGGCGCGACGGCGGCGTCTTCGGGCCGGGGGACGCGGCCGTCGGCTCGACCCCGGCGTTCATCCAGAGCGACTACGGCAAGCCCGGCAACTTCGAGGTGGTCGTCCGCACCGCCGACGGCCGGCTCAACCACTGGTGGCGGATCAACGGCGCCCCCTGGACCTGGAACGACGGCGGCCGCTTCGCCTCCGGCATCGCCCACTACGGCCCGGCCCTCGTCCAGACCCGCTCCCGTCACCTCGACCTGGTCGCCGCCCGTACCGACGGCCGCATGCAGCTGTGGTGGCGCGACGACCCCAACGGCTTCGTCTGGCGGGCCGGGGAGGTCTTCGGCAGCGGTGCGCCGGCCACCTCCGCGCCCTGCCTGATCGAGGGGCAGTACGGAGCCGCGGACGAGGACACCGCCGGGAACTACGAACTGTGCGTGGCCGTGGCCGGCGGGCAGGTGGAGCACTGGTGGCGCGGCAACGCGGGCGGTTCCCCCTGGCGGCGCAGCGCGGTCTTCGGCCACGACGTCACCGCGGTCACCGGGATGCTCCAGGGCAGCTTCGGGTTCAACCTGGAAGTCGTCGTCCTGCGCACCGACCGCCGCTTGCAGCACTACTGGCGCGACGGCGCGGGCTGGCACGAAGGGCCGGTGATCGGCCCCGTCTGAGAGGACCGGGCGGGCGTGGAGGTACGCAGGGTCGTGCTGGGCCCCGGTGAGCGCTACGAGCTGCGGCTCACCGGGCGAGGGGCGCGCGGATACGTGTGGACCTGGCAGGTCACGGGCGACACGGACGCGGTGTCGGTGGCGCCGGGGCCGACCGTCGCGGGCGCCGCGATGCCCGGGGCGGCGGTGGAGCTGAGCTACGTCGTCAGGGCCCTGCCCCCGGGCGGCGGCCGGGCCGGGATCCGCTTCGCCCAGGTCAGGCCGCCCTACCCGGACGAGGCGCCGTACGACGAATTCCTGCTGGAGGTCGAGGTCACGCCGGGGAGCGGCGGGGCGGGCTGAGTACCGCGTGCTGCAAGCCCTCCAGGGGGCCGCGGTCGAAGCGGCGCAGCCACAGCCACGACCCGGCGGCCAGCGTCAGGCTCACGCCCGCCCACAGGCCCATCACCCACCAGGGGCCGCTGCCGCCGAGCCGGGCGGCCAGGCCGAGCCCGAAGCCGTAGCAGAGCAGCACGCAGAGGAGGTTCTGGGCGACGTAGCAGGACAGGGCGGTGCGGCCGATGCGGCCGAGGGCGCGGGTCACGGGTGCGGGGACCCACAGCCGGTCCAGGGCGATGCCGATCAGGCCGATGTAGCCGAGGGCGAGCAGCGGCGCCGCTCCGTAGCGGCCCAGGAGGTAGAAGTCGCCGCCGCCGAGGGTGGTCGCGCAGTTCAGCGGCAGTCCGAGGCCCAGGCCCCAGCCGGCCAGCCGGATCCTGATGCGGCGGCCCTCGGCGGTGGCGGTGAAGGCGCCCGCGCGGTGGAGCCGTACACCGAGGAGGAAGAGGAAGACCAGCAGCCCGAAGGAGATGACGGGCTCGATGCGCAGGGCGGCGACATGCTCCAGGCGGAAGGCGGCCTGCGCCGGCCAGCTCCCGTGGGCGTACAGATCGACGGCTGCCGGGTCCGGGGCCTTCGGCGCGCCGTCCGGCCGGCTCAACGCGTCGAGGGTCAGCAGGCCGACGAGCGCCAGGTGCATCCCGGCCGCCGTCCACAGGGCCGCCCGCCGGACCTTCTCCGAGCGAGCCAGCAGCCAGGCGACGAGCAGGGCGGTCACGGCGTACCCCATCAGCACGTCCCAGGCGAAGACGAGGACGAAGTGGACGGTTCCCTCGACGAAGAGGAAGGCGGCGCGCTTCGGGTAGCGGCCGGGCCACCGCTCGCCGCGCCGGGCGGCGGCATCGAACTGGATGGCCAGGCCGACCCCGAACAGGACCGTGAGCAGAGCCAGGAACTTGCCGTCCGCGAGGAAGCGGAAGACGGCCTCGGCGAGGGTGGCGGCGGAGGGGTCGGCGAGGGCGTCGGGCGCCTTCATGCCGCCCTGGAGCACGCTCCACTCCGAGCCGGGGGAGGCGAAGATCCAGACGTTGGTCATCAGCGTGCCGAGGATGGCGGCGCCGCGCAGGATGTCGAGCAGGGGGAGCCGGGTGGTCGTGCGGACCACCGGGGCGAGGGTGTCGGCCATGACTCCAGGCTTCCGGCGCGGCGGACCGGGTACGTCCTGCGGCCGGACGAAGACGCCGTACATCCTTCGGTGCAGGCGGTACCGGGCGGGGTCGGAGACGGGCCGCTGCGGCCTCCTGCCCGGGGCGGATGTCCCGCAGCGGCCCTCCTCGCAGCGGTCCTCCTCGCCGGGAGGTCCACATCCCGGACCGGTCCGCCGGTTGCACCCCTGTTGTATCTATGCTGTGCGCATGCCTGCCGTCACCAGCACCGCGACCGCCGCCGAACGCGTCTACCGGCACGTCAAGCACGGTGTGCTCGACCGGCACTACGAAGGAGGCACCCTCCTCACCGAGGGCGAACTCGCCGAGGCGGTGGGGGTGTCCCGGACCCCGGTCCGCGAGGCGCTGCTGCGCCTGGAGACCGAGGGGCTGCTGAAGCTGTACCCGAAGAAGGGTGCGCTGGTCCTGGCGGTCTCCGCGCAGGAGATCAGCGACGTCCTCGAAACCCGCCTGCTCGTCGAGGAGTTCACCGTGCGCAGGGCCGTGCCCGCGCCCCCCGGCCTGCTGGACCGGCTGGAGGCGCTGCTCGGCGAACAGCGCCGGCACGCCGCCGCAGGCGATCTCGCCGCGGTGATGGCGGCCGACCGGGGCTTCCACGCCGAGATCGTGCGCAATGCCGGCAACCAGATCCTGAGCCGGCTCTACGACCAACTCCGCGACCGGCAGCTGAGGATGGGCGTGGCTCTGCTGCACGCCCACCCCGACCGGCTGGAGCGGACGCTGGCCGAGCACGCCGAGATCCTGGACGCGCTGCGGGTCGGGGACGCAGCCGCAGCCGCAGCCGCGGTGCGCGGGCACATCGGCCGCGTCGAGTCACTGGTGCGGGGGCCGGGCCGGTGAGCGCCGGCCCGCCGAGCACGACGCCGGGGGCGGCGGGGGCCCGGAGCGCCGGGCCCGGGGACCCGCGGGGCGGCGGGAGGGCCGTCGCCGTCTGGGGCATCGGCGTCGCCGTCTACTTCGTGGCCGTGATCTTCCGCACCAGCCTGGGCGTGGCCGGTCTGGAGGCGGCGGACCGCTTCCACGTCAACGCCTCGGCCCTCGCCACCTTCTCCCTGCTCCAACTCCTCGTCTACGCGGGCATGCAGGTCCCCGTCGGCCTGATGGTGGACCGGCTCGGCACCAAGAAGGTGCTGACGCTGGGCGCGGTGCTCTTCACCGCGGGGCAGCTCGGCTTCGCGCTCTCCCCCTCGTACGAGACGGCCCTCGCCGCCCGGGCGCTGCTCGGCTGCGGCGACGCGATGACCTTCATCTCCGTGCTGCGGCTCGGCACCCGCTGGTTCCCGGCCCGGCGCGCGCCGTTGATGGCGCAGCTCGCGGGTCTGGTCGGCATGGCGGGCAACCTCGTCTCCACCCTCGTGCTCGCCCCCGTGCTGCACGGGGTCGGCTGGACCGCGGCCTTCGCCGGCAGCGCGGCGGCCGGGCTGGTGGTCCTGCTGCCGCTGGTGCTGTTCCTGCGCGACCACCCCGAGGGGCACGAGCCGCCACCGGCGGCGGCCCGCAGCGGCGGCGCGGGCTTCGTGCGCCGCCAGATCAAGGCCTCCTGGAGCGAACCGGGCACCCGGCTCGGGCTGTGGGTTCACTTCACCACGCAGTTCCCGGCGATGGTCTTCCTGCTGCTGTGGGGCATGCCCTTCCTCATCGAGGCGCAGGGGCTGACGCGGAGCACGGCGGGCGGGCTGCTGACCCTGGTCGTCGCCTCGAACATGGCGCTCGGGCTGGTCTACGGCCAGATCATCGGCCGCCGCCAGGCCGCGCGGATACCGCTCGCCCTGGGGACGGTGGGCCTGACGGCCCTCATGTGGGGGGCGGTCCTCGCGTATCCGGGCGGGCACGCGCCGATGTGGCTGCTGATCACCCTG
Organism: Streptomyces sp. NPDC058880; assembly: GCF_042742535.1. Classification (NCBI taxonomy): domain Bacteria; kingdom Bacillati; phylum Actinomycetota; class Actinomycetes; order Kitasatosporales; family Streptomycetaceae; genus Streptomyces; species Streptomyces sp. NPDC058880. Next base: position 13,964 of record NZ_JBHYMC010000030.1, on the reverse strand, counting down.
TGCGTGGTGCTGGGCGGCTGCGGCCCGGCATCGATGATCGGCTTCGACTTCGCTCGCCCGGCCAACCCGGCCGAACGCCAGGGCACCGCCTCCGGGATCACCAACATGGGCGGCTTCATCGCCTCGATGACGACCCTGCTGACGGTGGGCGTCCTGCTGGACGCCACCGGTGACGACTACCGCATCGCCTTCTCCACGGTCTTCGTGCTCGAAGCGATCGGCGTCACCCGGATCCTGAGCCTGCGCAGGCGCGCGCTCTTCCGGGAAGCGGCCCGCGGCCGCGTCGCCGTTCCCGCGCAGGCGAGCGGGCCGGAGGCGGACCCGCGGCCGTGGTCCGCCGTGTGTCCGCTGCCGGGGACGACGGCGCGCGAGACGTCGTAGGCCGCTTCCGGGGGTCGGGGAGTCAGGGGGTCGGGGAGTCAGGGGATCAGGGGGGCAGGGGTTCGCAGGGGCAGTGGGGCCCGGCTCACGGGGTCACGGCGAACTGGGTCAGGATGGCCTCCGCCAACTGAGCGTCGCCCTCCACTTTCACCCGGTCGGCGACCGCGTGCGCCCGCACCCGGCCCGCCGCGAGCCGGACGTAGGTCTCCCAGTCCAGGGCCAGCGTCACCGCCGGACCGAGCGAGGGGGACTTGTCCACCGTGCCGCGGCCGTCCGCGTCCACCCGAACGGTCCGCATGAACTCCAGCTGACCGTGCACGTCGATCACCACGGCCGAGCCGGCCGGGGCACCCGCACGCTTCGCCACCACCTTCGGTAGCCCGGCCAGCAGGAGGTCCTGCGCCACGTACGCGCCCGGCGAGTCCCAGTTCCCCGGCGCACCCAGCGCCCAGCGCAGGTCCTGCTCGTGGATCCACACGTCGAAGGCCCGCAGCCGCAGCGCCTGCTCCAGCGTCACCTGGTCGCCCAACGGCCCCCGCACCATCGTGCCGGGATCCCGCTTCTCGTTGCGCAGTTGCCGCGCGCGGCGGATGACCGTGTACTCCAGCTCCGAGGTCATCTCCGGCGCGGTGTGGTGGCGCCGTACGTCGACCTGGACCTCCATGTACCGGCTGAACTCGTCCACCACGTGCCGCAGGTCCCGCGCCACGGTGTGGATCGGCCGGGGGTCCCCGAGCTGCTCGCACTCGATGCCGATGATGTGGGAGACGACGTCACGGACCGACCATCCGGGGCACGGGGTCGCCCGGTTCCACTCGCCCTCCGCCAGGGGGAGGACCAGCTCGGATATCGCCTCGATCGAGTGCGTCCACGCGTCGGTATAGGGCTGAAGACTGGGATGCGGATGGACGGTCAACGGGACCCCTCGCGGTGCTGTTCAGTGGCGTCGTTCAGTGGCGCGTTTCGGAAGCGGTGGACTCAGTTTCCAAAACTACGCTGCCCGTGAGCACCCCGGCAGTGCTTTCGTGTGACGATTCATAGGCCGAGTTGACGGCTTGAACACCAGGACGGTGGTAGTGTGCGCGCCTCGCTGATCCAAATCGCAGTGAACGAGGGCGAGTCGGTGTCTTCCCGACGCGCCCGCGTGGCCGATCTCGTACGGGAGCAGGAGGAGTCGGACCTCGTCGTGCTGCCCGAGCTGTGGACGGTCGGCGCCTTCGCGTACGAGCAGTTCGAGACCGAGGCCGAACCACTGGACGGGCCGACCTTCGAGGCCCTGTCCAAGGCCGCGCACGATGCCGGGGTCTGGCTGCACGCGGGCTCGCTCGTGGAGCGCGCGGGCGACGGCTCCCTCTACAACACCGCCCTGGTCCTCTCCCCGGCCGGCGAGCTGGCCGCCACCTACCGCAAGATCCACCGATTCGGCTTCGACCAGGGCGAGGCGGTCCTCATGTCCGCCGGGGACTCCCTGACCACGGTGGAGCTGCCGGAACAGACCCTCGGCATCGCCACCTGCTACGACCTGCGCTTCCCGGAACTGTTCCGCGGCCTGGTCGACGCCGGGGCCACCACGATGGTCGTCGCCGCCGGCTGGCCCGCCCGCCGGCGCTCGCACTGGACGCTGCTGAACCGGGCGCGCGCCGTCGAGGACCAGTCCTACGTCCTGGCCTGCGGGCTGGCCGGCACCCACGCGGGTGTCGAGCAGGCCGGACACAGCCTGGTCGTGGACCCGTGGGGCGAGGTCCTGGCGGAGGCCGGCCCCGGCGAGGAGGTCCTCACGGTGGACCTGGACCCGGCCAGGGTCGCCGACACCCGCGCGCAGTTCCCTGCGCTCAAGGACCGCCGCCTGGGCCGCTGACGGTCGCCCCGGCGGGTCAGCCGGTGAGGAACCAGAGCCACACCGCGAGGACGGTGGGGACGGGGCAGGCCAGCGCACCGAGCAGGAGCACCCGCGCGGACCCGGTCAGCCTGCGGACACCGGGCGCGCGGGCCAGCGCGGTGAGCCCGAGGGCGCCCGCCGGGAGGGGAAGGAACCACAGGAGCAGCTCGCCGATCGGCTGCCCCGCCGCCGCCCCCCAGACCAGCGCGACCGACAGCAGGCCGCCCACCCAGGCGACCGACAGGACGGTGACCGCCCACACCAGGGCCGCGAGCGCGACGACGCCGGGCCGATCCCTGCCGACGGGGACGTGGACCTGCTGCGCGGGCTGCCACCGCCCGTAGAGGGCCGCGTAGGCGTCAGGGCGCACCGTGGGGTTCCTTCCGTGGTTGCCGAGGGGGGACGCCCACGATCCTCGCCGCCGGCTGCCGCCCCGGCATGAGCGCGGATGCTCAGTCTCCGATGGGTCGCGTACTCACGTCCGCTCAGTCCTGCGGGGAGTCCTCCCGCTCCTTCTCCGCCATCCGGATCACGCACACCGCGACCGCGACCAGCAGCGCCGCGTCCGCGTCCTCCCGGACCACGTCCACCGCGTACGTCTCCCGCACCCGGTACCACTGCCGGGAGACCAGCGCGAGCAGCTCGCCCTCGTACTCGACCTTGAACTCCCGGTCCAGGATCCGCCCGCTCACGTCGAGCTCCGTGCCCTCGACCAGCGTCACCCGGAAGTGGTTGCGCAGCAGCGAGAAGCGCTTCCTGCGGATCACCGCGAGCCGCTGCTCGTCCCGCTCCAGGGTCATCGCGTCGCGGAACCCGAAGAGCTTTTCCCGCAGCGTGATCAGGATCCGACCGTCCGGGTCCTTCAGCTCCAGCGTGTCCCGGAACCGCAGTGCCTTCCCGTCGACGAGGAAGGCGTGCCGCCCGTCTTCGTCCTCGATCCAGTAGTCGTCCCCAATGGCAAGCATTTTGTCCCGAACGAGGTATTTCATGCCCTCATCAGTGCCCGCGATAGGTTGCCCTCATGCCCCTGCTCTACGTGACCGACCTGGCGTACCCCGCACGCGGCCGCCGCTACTGCGACGAGGACATATTCCTCACCTCGCGCCTGCGCGAGCACTTCGACCTGGCCCTGTGCCATCCCGCCGACGCCCGCACCCTGATGCCCGGCTTCGACGCGGTGATCGTCCGCAACAGCGGCCCGGTCCTGCACTACCAGGAGGAGTACGACGCCTTCCGGGCCGCCGCCCTCGCCGCCGGCACGCCCGTCTACAACCCCCTCACCGGCCGCGCCGACATGGCCGGCAAGCAGTACCTCCTCGACCTCACGGCCGCCGGCCACCCGGTCATCCCCACGATCGACGACCCGGCCCGGCTCGCCGAGCTGCCGCAGGTGCCCGAGTACGTGGTCAAGCCGAAGCAGGGCGCCGACTCCATCGGCCTCACCTTCACCGCGACACCGGGCGGTGAGGCCGGGGCCGTGCTGATCCAGCCGCGCATCGACTTCGCGTACGAGGTCTCCTTCTACTTCGTCGACGACACCTTCCAGTACGCGCTCCACGCCCCGGACCCGGCCCGCCGCTGGGAGCTGCGCCAGTACGAACCGACCGGCGAGGACCTGGCGTTCGCCCGCGCCTTCGTCGAGTGGAACACCCTCTCCCACGGCATCCAGCGAGTGGACGCCTGCCGCGCGCCCTCCGGCGAACTGCTCCTCGTCGAACTGGAGGACCTCAACCCGTACCTGTCCCTCGGCCTGCTCCCGGCGGAGGTCCAGGACGCCTTCGTCACCTCGCTCACGGCATCCCTGCGCTCGTTCCTGGGCTGATGTCAGTGCCGGGTGCCAGGCTTCTCCCCATGGACCAGCAGACGTTCTGGCAGTTGATCGAGACGGCCCGCGCGGACGCGGCGGCGGCGCCGACGGCGGGCACGGGCGAAGCGGAGAGCGCGGTGGCGCGGCGCGCCGCGGAGCTGCTCGCGGCGCGCCCGCAGGCGGAGGTGGCCGCGGCCCAGCAGGTGCTGTGGGACCTGCTCGCGGAGTCCTACCGCAGCCCGCTCTGGGCAGCGGCCTACATGATCAACGGCGGCTGCTCGGACGACGGTTTCGACTACTTCCGCGGCTGGCTCCTCACGCAGGGCCGGGCGGTCTTCGACGCCGCCGTGGCCGACCCGGACTCCCTCGCGGAGCACCCGGCGGTCCGAGAGGCGGCGGCGGAGGGCCTGGAGCTGTGGGACGAGGAGGCCCTCTCCATCGCGTGGACCGCGTACGAGAGCGCCACGGGCCGCGAGCTCCCGGCGGAGTCCTTCACGATCGGCTACCCGCCTCTGGATCCCGCCTGGGACTTCGACTTCGACGACGAGGCCGAACTGGCAACCCGGCTGCCGCGCCTGAGCGCCCTGTTCGGGCCGGCGTAGCCATACGGCGGCGCCTCGCGTTCCCCGGCCTTCGCAGCGGGCGGCCGGAGCCCGTCGGCGTCGGGACCGGTCCCGACCGGGAACGCGGACGTGTGCACCGCCCTGTGCATCCCACACACCGGCCGGACCGGTCACATGACCTTCCTCCGGGAGTTTTCGGAAGTCGCCGTGCTGGAGCGCATTGCCCTGAGCAGGCGCTTCGTACGGGCGTGATGGGTCGTCCACGGGCGGATGGCAAGCTGTGAGGATGAACGATGCTGCCCCGGCGCCCACCCCTGCGCCCGCGCCCCGCCGTGCCCGTGTCCGTGCCCCTGAGCTGATCGGCAAGGGCGGCTGGCTCAATACCGGTGGGAAAGAGCTCACCCTCGCCGACCTGCGAGGTAAGTGCGTTGTTGTGGATTTCTGGATTTCCTGAACCAATGTGAGCACTTCTCGCTAGCGTTGGGAAGGTGCACCAACACACCACTGCTGACCTGTACTTGCGCCTGTCTCTGGACCGGGAGGGCAAGACGGCGATCGACCGCCAGGAAGCCGACTGCCGCGCATGGGCGGAGCGCAACGGACTGACCGTCCGCAAGGTCCACATCGACCGTGGACGTTCCGGTTACAAGAACGTCAGCCGCAAGGGGTTCGATGCAGCGATCACAGCAGCCACGGCCGGCGTCGTGGGCGTTCTGATCGTCTGGAAGCTCGACCGCCTGTCCCGCAAGGGCATCGGCGAGGTCGGCAAGGCGCTGGACGACATAGGCCGGGTCGGCGGACGGCTGGTCTCCGTCATGGACGGCCTCGACACGAAGAACGACAGCGCCCGCGTCACCATCGCGATGCTGGCGGAACTGGCGCGCAACGAGTCCCGCAACCTTGGGATGCGCGTCGGCAACGCCAAGCGGTACCTACGCCAGCGGGGCCAGTGGATCGGGGGACAGCCGCCTTACGGGCTGCTGGTGGACCCGGAGGCGAAGAAGCTCGTCCACGACCCCGAGACCGCCGTCTACGCCCGCCTGATCGCCGACGAAGCGCTGTCCGGGAAGGCGCTCGTCCACATCGCCCGGCTGCTGAACGAGCACGGGGTGGAGTCCGCCCGTGGAGGCGAGTGGAACTCGTCCAGCGTCATGCAACTCCTTCGTTCACCGGCCTTCGCCGGTCTCATGCCGCAGACCGAGTACGAGGAGCAGCCGGACGGGACACGCAAGTACATGAACCGGGTCTCTCCCTACCGAGACCCGGAGACGCTGGAGACCGTGAGCATCGGTGAGGGGATCATCACGGTCGGGGAGCGTGAGCTCATCCTCCGCCAGCTCGAAGCGCGCACGTTTCCTCTGGCGGGGAAGCGGCACGGCCACAAGCAGGGCAAGTCACTGCTCACTGGCATAGCGCGTTGTGGGCTCTGTGGAGCTCGGATGAGCAAGGCCGGCACGTCGTACCAGTGCTCCAGCCACCGGATGGGGCGAGGATGCTCGGGCGTATCGGCTCGGGTGGAGAGCATCGACGACTACGTGACCCGGGCGTTTCTCACACGCCTGCCGTCCCTGGAGCCCCAGGACCCGCTGCTCGCCGTGATCGCCGATCGCTGGGTACAGAGGGAGGACCCAGAGGTTTTCGCGAAGCGGGACGCGATCGAGGCGGAGATCGCGGACGAGGGGGCCCGTCTGGCTGACCTGGAGGAGGCCAGGTACGTCCGTGGAGAATTCACCGGCGCAGACGCGATCGACCGGTACAACCGGCTCGCCGGACGACTCAGTACCCGGATCGAGGGGCTGCGCGCGGATCTACTGCGGATGCCGACCCCTTCCGTGGACATCTCTCCTCTCCTGGATGCGGGCCTGCTACGTGAGGCTTGGGAAGCCGACGATGCGGCCGGAAGGCGTGAACGTCTTGGCCTCGCAATCGATCGCGTGGAAGTCCGGCGAGGCAGGGTGGGCGTGAGGTTCGATGGCGACGAGCGCTGCCGGATCGTCTGGGCGACGAGAAGCGGTGCTGGGGAGGAGTCAGCGGGTGACGAAGTGACGGAATGACGGTCGGAGTCCATTACCTCCTTAAGAGATGTTCTGAGTCTCTATGGATGGAATAGAACTAAACGTCATTCCGTCACTTCGTCACTGGGGCGGCCCGAGGGTCGGCGCGAAGTTGCGCTGTGGTCACCATCCCGGCCCCGGCCCCAGCTCGGAAGGCGCACGCTGGGTGTGACTCCGTTTTTCGGGCCTATCGTGGCTCTGACCAGCGCATATCGACCGCCGAAGGCGCGAGAGCGGCACAGTTAACGCCCTGCGAAGCCCGCCGAAGGCCCCACGGAGCCGCCCGGTGGGCCGTGGAACACCATGAGCCCCCGTGCTCGTCGGCCCCGATGGGTGCGGTGGGTGCGGGGGCTTTGGTTCGTTCGATGGCAGCCCAACCGCCTTGTGCAAAGGCCCTCTTGCGCGACTCAGCCGCAAGGGTGAGGCTCGTGCACGCCGGTGCAACCCACTCGACGGCGGGAGCGACCATGACCCTAAAGTTCCTCGGCATCATCCCCAACACGCCGACTGACGAGTCCCCGACGATCTGGCTCCACGAGGAGACCGGCGACCTTCTGATCCAGTCGTACAAGGCGACCGAGGACGAAGTGAGGGCGTGCCAGGAGATCGGTTCGATCCCGGGTCACTCCACGGACGTGCCGGACCACGAGACGATCATCCGGCTGCCCGCAGTGATGCTGAAGTACATCCCCCGCCCGGACGACAACTGAGAGGCAGCAAGTGCAGCCACCTGCCCGTCATGCACTGGCACGAGCACAGCACTCGGCGGTGCACCTTGAGTTGCGTGACAGCTACATGCTCGATGACCCCGAGTTCATCGCGTGGCAGCGGGGGAAGCGCCTCGACCCCGCTGATCGGTCTTCGTGGTGGGGCGGCTGGCACGACGCGGTGAAGGAGGCGACGACCCGCGGGGTCGTGGTCCGTCGGGTCCGGATCGTGTCGGAGCCGATCAGCGATTACGTGCGGTACGAGTACGACTGCACCTTCACGAACATCGCGGCGGGTGAGCTGGTCCGGTGGCTGCCCCGGCGGCAGACCACGGACTTGGCCTTGCCGGGTACCGATTTCTGGCTGTTCGACAGCGCGCAGGCGCTGTTCCACCACTTCACCGGGAACGGGCAGCTCGACCAGGACGGGCGGGAGTACACGGAGGAGCCCGAGCGGGTGAAGCTGTGCGCCGTCGCCTTCGAAGCAGCCTGGCAACGGGCCGTTCCGCACGAGGAGTACCGACCGCGCTGAGCTGTCACCACCATGGCCGTCTCACCCTCATCAAGCGCACAGCAGGCCCGGCAGGCTCTGGCGAATCGACTCGCTGAGCTGTGCCGGGATGCCGGCCTCACCGGACGGGACATCGCCCGTTTGTGCTCCTGGCATCCGTCCAAGTCGTCACGGATCATGAACGCCCGTACGCCTCCGTCCGCTGATGACATCCGGGCGTGGTGCCGGGCATGTGGCTCGGAAGATCAGACGGAAGACCTGTTGGCCTCGCTGCGTACCGCCGAAGGCATGTGGGTCGGGTGGCGGCGAATGGAGCGCGCCGGGCTCAAGCAGGCCCAAGAGGCCCGTCTCCCGCTCTTCGAACGAACCCGTCGGTTTCGCGCGTACTCCTCGTGGTTCGTTCCGGGCCTGATCCAGACCTACGGCTACACGGAAGCCGTCTTGCGCGCGGTCCAGCGCAGACGGGTCGAAGTGGACGACGTTGCCGATGCGGTCGCCGTCCGCATGGAGCGTCAGCGCGTGCTCTACAAGGGTGATCGGCGGTTCGCGTTCCTGGTTGAGGAATCGGTCTTGCGGAACGGGCTCGGAGGGGCGGAGGTGCAGGAGGAACAGCTCCGCCACCTCCTCACGGTCGGCTCGCTGCCCAGCGTCAGCCTGGGCGTGGTCCCCACCCGTACCGAGCGATCGCGGATGCCGGTGGAGGGCTTCTGGATCTTCGATACAGCGCAGGTCAACGTCGAGTTGGTCTCGGGCTACCTCACGCTGACCCAGCCCAGTGAGGTTGCCGCGTACGCGGACACGTTCAGGGAGCTGGCCGACATGGCGCTCTACGGGGCGAAGGCCCGAGCGCTGATCACGAGGGTCATTCAGACCCTGCGGTGATAGCCGTGCAACCTCATGCAATCTCATGGGAAGTGCGACCTCGGCGTTCCTAGCGTGGTCACCATGCGGACGACACGAGATCGGGCCGTGAAGCCGATCACCTATGCGCAGCCCCCGGTAGAGCTGCCGCTGCGAACAGATCCGGAGCCCGTACCGGCAGCCGGCTGCGGAGTCTGCGCCGCCCTGGCCGCACAGCGCCGGGAGGCCCGCTTTGAAGGCGATGGCTCCACGGTCAGCGACTGCAACGTGGAGCTCCGGAACCACCCGCACACCGGGGGGGGGGGGGG
>NZ_JBHYMC010000030.1:0-4883 GCF_042742535.1 Streptomyces sp. NPDC058880 | reverse complement strand
GATGTCGGCGTGAGCGTGAAAGCCGTGCTGCGGTACGTGAGCTACGTCATGCGCCGCCATCCGTCGGCCGAGACCACGGCAACCGCGCGGTGCCTGAACCCGGACTGCCGGTGGATCTCCGAACCGACCGGGAACGCGGACGTGTGCACCGACATGTGCATACAGCACACTGGCCGGACCGGGCATATGACCTACCTCCGAGAATTCTCGGAGGTCGCTGTGGTGGAGCGGATCCCGTAGCTGCGCAGGGCAACGGCGTCGTACGTCCGTGATCCGGTGTTCATGGGCCAATGGCAAGCTTGAAACATGAACGATGCTGCCCCGGCGCCCACCCCCGCGCCCGCGCCCCGCCGTGCCCGTGTCCGTGCTCCCGAGCTGATCGGCAAGGGCGGATGGATCAACACCGGCGGGAAGGACCTGAAGCTCGCCGACTTTCGAGGTCGCACATTGATCTTGGATTTTTGGACCTTCTGCTGCATCAACTGCCTGCACGTCCTCGACGAGCTGCGCGAGCTGGAGGAGAAGCACCGCGACACCGTCGTGATCGTCGGCGTGCACTCGCCGAAGTTCGTGCACGAGGCCGACCACGCGGCCGTCGTCGACGCCGTCGAGCGCTACGAGGTGCACCACCCCGTCCTGGACGACCCCGAGCTCGCCACCTGGAAGCAGTACGCCGTGCGTGCGTGGCCCACGCTCGTCGTGATCGACCCCGAGGGGTACATCGTCGCCCAGCACGCCGGCGAGGGGCATGCGCACGCCATCGCGAAGCTGGTCGAGGAGCTGGAGGCCGAGCACGAGGCCAAGGGCACCCTGCGGCGCGGGGACGGGCCGTACGTGGCGCCCGAGCCCGTCGCGAGCGACCTGCGCTTCCCCGGGAAGGCGCTGCTCCTGCCCAGCGGGAACCTGCTGGTCTCGGACTCGACGCGGCACCAGCTGGTCGAGTTGGCCGCCGACGGGGAGAGCGTCGTACGCCGCATCGGCAGCGGCGAGCGCGGCTTCACCGGGGACAGCTTCAGCGAGCCGCAGGGGCTGGCGCTGCTGCCCGACGGGCGGCGGGTGGTCGTCGCCGACACCGTCAACCACGCGCTGCGCGTCCTCGACCTGGAGACCGGGGCGGTCGAGACGGTCGCCGGCACCGGACGGCAGTGGTGGCAGGGCTCGCCGACCTCCGGCCCGGCCCTTGAGGTGGACCTGTCCTCGCCGTGGGACGTGGCCTGGTGGCAGGGCAAGGTGTGGATCGCCATGGCCGGTGTCCACCAGTTGTGGACCTGGGACCCGGCGGAGGGGACCGTCGAGGTGGCCGCCGGCACCACCAACGAGGGGCTGCACGACGGGCCGGCCGCGGAGGCCTGGTTCGCCCAGCCGTCCGGGCTCGCCGCCGCCGGGGACCGGCTGTGGATCGCCGACTCCGAGACCAGCGCCCTGCGCTATGTGCACGCCACCGACTCCGGCTACGCCGTCACGTCCGCCGTCGGCACCGGCCTGTTCGACTTCGGGCACCGGGACGGGGACGCGGCCCAGGCCCTGCTCCAGCACCCGCTCGGGGTGACGGCCCTGCCGGACGGCTCGGTCGCGGTGTGCGACACCTACAACCACGCGCTGCGCCGCTACGACCCGGCTACCGGGCAGGTCTCGACCCTGGCGACCGACCTGCGCGAGCCCAGCGATGCCGTCCTGGTCGGAGAGGACATCGTGGTCGTCGAGTCCGCGCGGCACCGCCTGACCCGGCTGCGGCTCCCGGAGGAGGCGGTACGGGTGGACGCGGTCGCCCACCGCACCCAGCGGGCCGCCACCGAGGTGGCGCCCGGCACGCTGCGCCTCGATGTGGTCTTCCGGGCCCCGAGCGGGCAGAAGCTCGATACCCGCTACGGGCCCTCCACCCGCCTGCTGGTCTCCTCGACCCCGCCCGAGCTGCTGACGTCGGGGGAGGGCGCGGGGACCGACCTGTTTCGGGAACTGGAGCTGAACCCCGACCTCACCGAGGGCGTGCTGCACGTCTCGGCGATGGCGGCGTCCTGCGACGACGACCCGGCCAACGAGTACCCGGCCTGCCACGTCCACCAGCAGGACTGGGGCGTGCCCGTCCGGGTCACGGCCGACGGCGCCGCCCGGCTCCCCCTCGTCCTGGCCGGGATGGACGAGGAGGGCTGAGGCCGCTCCCCGCCTTCCTGGGGGGCGGCCTTCGGGCCCGGCCCGCGGGCTCAGCTCTCCAGGAAGGCGACCAGGGCGTTGGCCAGGAGGTAGGGGTCGTCCGCGCCGCACAGTTCGCGCGCGCTGTGCATCGAGAGGATCGCGACGCCGATGTCCACGGTCTGGATGCCGTGGCGGGCGGCCGTGATCGGGCCGATCGTCGTGCCGCACGGCATCGCGTTGTTGGAGACGAAGGTCTGCCACGGGACGCCGGCGCGCTGGCACGCGGCGGCGAACACCGCGCGCCCGCTGCCGTCGGTGGCGTACCGCTGGTTGACGTTGACCTTCAGGATCGGGCCGGCATTGGCACGCGGGTGGTGCGTCGGGTCGTGTCGCTCACCGTAGTTGGGGTGCACGGCGTGCCCGGTGTCGGAGGACAGGCAGATGGTGCCGGCGAAGGCTCGGGCGCGGTCCTCGTAGGTACCCCCGCGGGCGAAGACTGAACGTTCCAGCACGTTCCCCAGCAGCGGGCCGTCCGCGCCGGTGTCCGACTGCGAGCCGTTCTCCTCGTGGTCGAAGGCGGCCAGCACGGGGATGTGGTCGAGCTTCTGCGCACCGGAGACGGCGGCGAGCGCGGCGACCCCGGCGTGCACGGACAGCAGGTTGTCCATCCGGGGGCCGGCCACGAGTTCGCGGTCCCGGCCCAGGTAGGCGGGCGGCTCGATCGAGTGGACCATCAGGTCCCAGCCGGCCACCGAGCCGTGTTCCAGGCCCTCTTCCTCCTCCAGGAAGGCGATGAGGTCGCCCTCGTGCGGATCGCCCAGACCCCAGATCGGCTGCATGTGCCGCTGCTTGTCGAGCTTGAGGCCGTCGCTGTTCACCGATCGGTCCAGGTGCACGGCCAGTTGGGGCACGCGCAGCAGCGCCCGGTCGATGTTCACGAGTCGCTCGGTGCCGTCGTGCAGTGTCAGCCGTCCGGCCAGGCCCAGGTCCCGGTCCAGCCAGGTGTTGAGCAGGGTGCCGCCGTAGATCTCGACCGCGATCTGCCGCCAGCCCTGCGAGCCCATGTCGGGGAGGGGCTTGACCCGCAGGTTCGGTGAGTCGGTGTGGGCGCCGACGATGCGGAACGGGGTGTGTGCCGAGGCGCCTTCGGGGACGTACCAGGCGATGAGCGCGCCGCCGCGGAGCACGAACCTGCCTCCACTGCCCGAGTCCCATGCGTCCGTCTCCGACAGCTGCCTGAAGCCGGCCTTCTCCAGCCGCTCGGCCGCGTTGGCCACGGCGTGGTACGGCGTCGGACTGGCCGTCAGGAAGGTCATCAGATCGTCGGTGTGGCCGCGGTCGAAGCGGGCGGGAGAGCTCATCGTATTTCCCTTGTGTGGAAGCCCCCGGCTTCAGCCGGGTGAGGAAACGCAGTTCCGGCTCGGAGCCTCGTTGCGGCGGAGCGCCGCAGCGTCAGGCTGTGACCTGTGCTTGTGTTCGGATCATGACCGACCGCGCCCTCCGCGGTGCGGGGTTCCCTTCCGCGAAGCGGTCGTTCACCTACCGTTTCTATCCGACGGACGCGCAGGCCGGGGAGCGGTCCTGGGCGTCCGGGTGTGTGCGAACGGTCCACGGGAGGTCCTCCTCTCGGTCGGGGCGGTCCGTGGCGAAACAGGCCCACTCGTGAGTGTGGGCAGCCCCTCCCGCCGGGGAGGGGAGGAAACCAGGTGGTTCACCTTAACGAGGGTCGGGTTCCTGTTCGTCATGGCCGGACCGGGCGGGTCGCCGGGGGAACGGTTCCGTGTCCGCGGGGGTCCGCGTTCCCGTGCGTGCTCAGCCCGGCGGACGGTCGAATCTGCGCTGCAGCTGCCTGCGCTCGCCCCGGCGGATGCGCGGGAGCATCTCCGGGGTCTGCGGGGAGCGCTGCGCGCGCCTTCGGCGTCCGGCGCAGAAGATACAGGCTTCGCCGGGAGGTGCGTCGGGGTCGATCGGTGCGCCGGGGTGTTCGGAGCAGCCGGAGGCGTTGCGGGGGCGGGACAGCTCGCGGGCGACGATGAAAGCGCGGTGGAGGTCGTCGGCGATGCGGACGAAGTCCTCGGCGGGTGAGGACAGGCCCAGGTGGAACCGCTGGTCCTCGACGGTGCGCAGGTGGGTGCGCAGGGCGTGCAGCGTGTACGGGCCGTCCGGTACGGGGTAGCCCAGGCGGCGCTGCTCGGCGGCGGGGGCGGCGCCGGGTCCGCCGCGGTGGCGCTGTCCGAGGCGCCGGCGGTCGTTGCAGATGAGGCAGCGGCCCCAACCCTCGGGGGCCTCGGGGTCGAGGGCGCCGTTGGGGTGTTCGGGGCAGCCGGTGTAGCTCTTGGCGGGGGCCAGTCCGGCGGCCGTCTGGAAGGCCACGTACAGCGCGTCGGCGATGGTGTCGTACTCGGCGGGGTGGGCGCCGTCGTAGAGCTCGCGCAGGTGGTCGCCGAGGCTGCCCAGGCTCGCCTGCAGCTCCTTGAGGGCGTACGGCCGCCCGGTGGGGACGGAGTACCCCCTGCTGCCGTGCTGATCCTGTGGACTCATGCCTACGAGCGTCCCATGAACGACTGACATCGGGGAAAGCCGCAGTACAGGGCCCCTGTGGTGGTGCCCGTGCACGCGGCAGCGGCCGGGGCCCCCTGCGGGGGCCCCGCCGCGGTGGGGGGGGGGCGCAGGGGTGGTGGGGTGGGGGGGGCGGGGGGGGGTGGCGTATTAGGCGGCCGCGTCGCGCTCCCTGAGGGGGGTGTGGGCGG
>NZ_JBHYMC010000029.1:0-81041 GCF_042742535.1 Streptomyces sp. NPDC058880 | reverse complement strand
CGGGGGGGGGGGGGGTGTGGGCGGCGGGCACCCCGCGCCCCCCCGCGGGGGGGGGGGGGGGGGCGGGGCCGGGGGGGCGGGGGGCCCGCGGGGGCGCCCCCCCCGCTCCCGGGCCTCCTTCCGGCTCGGTGAGGTCGGGTGCGTCCACGCTCATGACGGTGGACACCGTGCGGGGGCCGGGGGCCAGGTGCAGGCGCTGGAGACCCGGTTGGTCCGCCAGCGTCTCCAGGCCGGCGGCGCACGGGCACGGGTTCTCCTCGATGCCCTCGAAGCCGGCGAAGCGGTAGGCGATCTCCATCATCCGGTTGCGTTCGGTGGCCCGGAAGTCCGCCACCAGGTGGACGCCGGACCGGGCGGCGGCATCGGCCAGCCAGTTCAGCAGGGTCGCGCCGGCGCCGTAGGCGACGACCCGGCAGGAGGTCGCGAGCAGTTTGAGGTGCCATAGTCCCGGGTGCCGCTCCAGCAGCAGCACGCCAACCGCGCCGTGCGGCCCGAACCGGTCGGTGAGGGTGACCACCAGGACCTCGTGCCGGGGGTCGCTGATCAGACCGCGCAGCACCGCGTCCGGATAGTGCACCCCGGTCGCGTTCATCTGGCTGGTGCGCAGGGTGAGTTCCTCGACCCGGGACAGCTCTTCGCCGGTGGCCCGGCCGATGCGCATCCGCAGGTCCAGGGAGCGCAGGAACTCTTCGTCGGGTCCGGGGGCGGCCGCCCGCTCGGCCTCGCGGCGGAAGCCCGCCTGGTACATCTGGCGGCGCCGCCGGGAGTCGACGGTGCTGGTCGCGGGGGTGAACTCGGCCAGGTCGGGCAGGGCGAGGACCTGTTCGGCCGGGTAGCACCGTACGTCGGGCAGGTGAAAGGCGACCTCGGCGCGTTCGGCGGGCCGGTCGTCGACGAACGCGATGGTGGTGTGCGCGAAGTTCAGCCGGTCGGCGATCCGGCGCACCGAATCGGACTTGGCGCCCCAGCCGATCTCCGGCAGGACGAAGTACTCGGCCAGGCCGAAGGCTTCCAGCCTGGCCCAGGCGTGCTCGTGGTCGTTGCGGCTCGCGACGGACTGGAGGATGCCGCGGGAGTCGAGTTCGATCACCACCTTGCGCACTTCCTCCGGCAGGTGCACCTCGCCGTCCTCCAGCAGGGTTCCCTGCCAGAGGGTGTCGTCCAGGTCCCAGACCAGGCACTTGACCGTCGCTGCCATGTCGGCCTTCCTCGGCTCGTCGTCCGCGGGCCCGGTCACGGGGTCACCGCGGCGGAGAGGGCGTGCTGGGCCAGCATCAGCCGGCACATCTCGTTGCTGCCCTCGATGATCTCCATCAGCTTGGCGTCCCGGTACGCCCGGGCCACCGCGTGCCCGTCCCGGGACCCGGCCGAGGCCAGTACCTGGACGGCCGTCGCCGCGCCCCGGGCGGCCTGGGTCGCGCTGACGTGTTTGGCGAGTACGGTCGCGACCACCTGGTCGGGCGACCCCTCGTCCCAGCAGCGGCTGGCGTGCTCGCAGGCCAGGGTGGCCGTCTGCGCGGCCGTGTAGAGGTCGGCGAGGTGCCCGGCGACGAGCTGGTGCTCGCCGAGCGGTTTCCCGAACTGCTCGCGTCCGGCGGCGTGTGCGGCTGCCGCGGCCAGACAGGCACGCAGGATGCCCACGCAGCCCCAGGCGACGGACATCCGCCCGTAGGCCAGTGCGGTCGTCACCAGCAGGGCGGGCGGCAGGCCGTATCCACCCAGGACGCTGTCGGCCGGCAGCCGCACCCCGTCGAGGTGGACGTCGGCGTGTCCGGCCGCGCGGCAGCCGAGCGGGTCGGCGATCCGCTCGATCCGGACGCCGGGTGCGTCGGCGGGCACGACGACGGCCGCCGCGCCGTCCTCGTAGCGGCCGACGATGACCAATAGGTCGGCGTAGTGGGCGGCGGTCACCCACTTCTTGTGGCCGTCCAGGACGACCGAGTCGCCGTCGCGGCGCACGGTCGTCCGCATCGCCGCAAGGTCGCTGCCGGCGGCGGGCTCGCTGAAGCCGACCGCCGCCAGCCCGCCCCCGGTGAGCCGGGGGAGGTGGGCGGCGGCCTGCTCGGCGGTACCCAGGCGCTGGATGGTCCACGCGGCCATGCCCTGGGAGGTCATCACACTGCGCAGGGAGCTGCACAGCGCGCCCACGTGGGCGGTGTAGGCGCCGCTGCGCAGGCTGCTCAGCCCCCAGCCGCCGTACTGCTCGGGGACTTCGGCGCACAGCCGGCCCTCGGCGCCCAGTTCGCGGAGCAGGTCGAGGGGGATCAGGCCGGTGCGGTCCCACTCCCCCGCCCGGTCGCCGACCCGCAGGGTGACGGAGGTGCGGGCGGCGTTCAGGTCCTCACCCATGCAGGCCTCCGGTGGCGGGCACGCGCAGCCGGTCCACCAGCTCCGCCATCCGCCGTACGGTGCGGAAGTTGTCGAGCCGCAGGTCCGCGCCGCGAACGGCTATCGCGTACGTCTTCTCCAAGTGCACGACCACCTGCATGGCGAACAGGGAGGACAGGCCGCCGGCTCCGAACAGGTCGGTGTCGGCGTCCCAGGGGGTTCCGGTGTGTCCTTCGAGGAAGCCCAGGAGCTCCTTCTCCAGGTCGTTGATGTTGGGGGTGTCGGGGGTGTCGGGCGTGTTGTCCGTGGTCATGGCTGTCTCCTCGGTGCGGTGGGGTCAGGTGTAGTCGTAGAAGCCGCGTCCGGACTTGCGGCCGAGCCGGCCTTCGCGGACGAGCCGGAGCAGCAGCTCGCAGGGGCGGCAGCCGTCGTCGCCGGTCCGTTCGTGCAGCACCCTGAGGGAGTCGACGAGGTTGTCGATGCCGATCAGGTCCGCGGTGCGCAGCGGTCCGGTGGGGTGGCCCAGGCAGCCCTGCATCAGGGCATCTACGTCCTCGGCGGTCGCCGTACCCTCCTGTACGACGCGGGCCGCGTCGTTGATCATCGGGTGCAGGATCCGGCTGGTCACGAATCCCGGCGCGTCCCGCACCACCACGGCCCGCCGCCGCAGCGCCCCGAGCAGCGACCGTACGGCGGCCATCGCAGGATCGCCGGTGCGGGCGCCGCGGACCACTTCAGCGGTCCCGATCAGGTAGGGCGGGTTCATGAAGTGGGTGCCGACCAGTTCCTCCGGCCGCTCCACGGCCCCGGCGAGTTCATCGACGGGGATGGAGGAGGTGTTGGTGACCAGCAGGGTGCCGGGCCGGACCAGGGCGGAGACCTCGGACAGTACGGCGGCCTTGGTGGCCGCACTCTCGGTGACGGCCTCGATGACGGCGGTGGCCGTGGCCGCGGCCTTCGGCGAGGTGTCGGCGACCAGGGTGCCGAGGGGAGTGCCGGCCGGCAGCGCGCCCATCAGCTCGGCCAACCGGAGTTCGGAGTCGATCCGGTCCCCGGCCCGGTCGAGCCGGTCCTGGTCCACGTCGACCAGGTGGACCGGCAAGCCGTGCCCGAGGGCGAGGACGGTGATGCCGACGCCCATCACTCCGGCCCCCAGCACGGTGAGGGCGTGCGGTATCGGCGGCTCTTCGTACGGATCGGTGGTCACTGGCGCTCCTTCTTCCTGCTTCTCTTCGCGTGCGGGGGTCGTCGCCTTCACAGGTGACCGGGTGTGCGGAGGGTGGCGCCGAGCCAGTCGGCGACGGCGTCGCCGGTGGTCGCGACGTGCTGCTCCATGATCGAGAAGTGGTCCCCGGGTACGTCGACGACGGTGTCGGCGGTGGCCCAGGACGAGCGCCAGTCGCCCGCCTCGGCGGACGGGCGGCCGAGCGGCGCGGAGGCGCGCACCAGCAGCACCGGGGCGCGGACCGCCGGGGGCTTCCAGTCGTCGAGCAGCCGGAAGTAGCCGCCCATCGCGGTGAGCCGGGTGCCGTCCATCGGGGCTGCGCGGTCCTCGCGGGCGAACATCCCGCCCAGCAGAACGTCGTTGAACTGGGTGATGCCCTGGTTGTCGGACAGGTAGGTGTCCAGCAGGACGACGGCGGCCGGGCCCGCGCCGCGGCGCTCCAGTTCGGCGGCGACCCCGTGGGCGAGGGTGCCGCCCGAGGAGGAGCCGGCCAGGACCAGCGTCCGTCCGGGCAGTTCGCGCAGGAGCGTCGCCGCCTGGAACTGCACGAGGGCGGACATGTCGGCGGGCAGCTCCTCCTCAGGGGTGAACCCGGGGGCGTCCAGGGCGGTGACGGCGTACCGGTCCCGGAAGCGGGCGGCGAAGCGGGCGTACTGGTGTGCGCCGCCGAGGGCGACGATCGAGCCGAAGCAGACGATCACGGGGGCGTCGGCGCGCTCGTTGAGCCGCAGGATCCGCGGGCCCGTGCCGGCTGCCGCGAGGTCGTCGCCGCTGTGGAACGCGGGGCGCAGCGCGGAGGCGTTCTTGAGCAGTGCGATGCCCTCGTCGATCCGGCCGAGCGCGCAGGCCTGCCGGAACAGCACGCTTGCGGGGTCGGCGTCTTCGGTGTGACCCGTGTCTTCGGTGTGGTCGGTGTCAGGGGCTGCGGGTCCGGGGCTGGCGGTGCCCTCGGTGGCGGCGGTGGCGAGGCGGGCGGCGAGCTCGGCGGGGGTGCCGCTGTCGAAGACCGCCGAGGGGCGCAGCCGCAGGCCGGTGACGGCGGCCAGCCGGTTGCGGAGTTCGACCGCGGTCAGCGAATCGAAGCCGACCGAGAGGAACGGCACCGTCGCGGACAGCGCTCCGGCATCGGCGTGGCCGAGGACTTCGGCGGCCTGGGCCAGGACGAGTTCGCTCAGGATCAGCTCCCGCTCCTGCGCGTCGGCGGCAGTGTCGAGCCGGTGCCGCAGGGCCGCGGCGGCCGTTCCCGGCATCCCCTTCGCTCCGGCCGCCGCGCCCGGACGGCGCCGGACCAGCGGGCGGAGCATCGGGTGCACCGGGCCGTCGCCGCGCACGGTGAGGTCGAGGTGGGCCAGGACCACGGGGCTGCCGTCTCCCGGGTCGGAGGCGTCCGCGGCGCACACGGCGTCCAGCAGGGCCATGGCCTCCTCGTCGGAGAGGCCGCGGGCGCCACGCCGGTCGATGCGGCGCCGTTCGGCGCCGTCGAGTTCCGCCGTCATCCCGCTCTGCCGCTCCCAGGGCCCCCAGGCCAGGGACAGGCCGGGCAGCCCGAGCCGTCGACGTTCTGCGGCGAGGGCGTCGAGCGCGGCGTTCGCGGCCGAGTAGGACGCCTGGCCCGGGCTGCCCAGTACGCCCGCGGCGGAGGAGAACACGACGAACGCCGAGAGGTCCGCGCCGCGCGTCAGCCGGTCGAGGTGCCGGGCCGCGTCGAGCTTGGGGCGCAGTACCGCGGCCATCCGCTCCCCCGTCAGCCCCTCCAGCAGGCCGTCGTCGAGCACTCCGGCGGTGTGGACGACGGCGCAGAGGGGATGGCGTGCGGGGATGTCCGCCAGGGCGGCGGCCAGTTCCTCGCGGTCGGACACGTCGCACCGGGTGGCGGTCAGTTCGGCGCCGGCCGCGGCCAGTTCCGCCGCCAGCTCCGGTATGCCGGGGGCGTCGGCGCCGCGGCGGCTCAGCACCCGGAGGTGGCGCACCCCGTGAGCGGCGACGAGGTGGCGCGCCAGGACGGCCGCGAGGGCGCCGCCGCCGCTCAGCAGCACCGTCCCCTCGGACGAGCCGAACGCCCTGGATCCGGACGGGGCTTCGGGGGCCGGGGCCACGGGGGCGATGGCCGCGAGGGCGGACGGCCGGATCAGCCGGGGCGCGTACAGGACACCATCGCGCAGGGCCGCCTGCGGTTCGCCCGCGGCGAGGAGGCCGGCCAGCGCGTCGGCGAGACCGGCCGCATCCGGCCCTTCGGTGTCCAGCAGCACGAACCGGTCGGGGTGTTCGAGCTGTGCGGCCCTGAGCAGGCCCCAGACGGCCGCCGCGCCGAGGTCCGCGGACTGCGGCTGCGTGCCGAGCGGGCCGGTCGCGCCCCGGGTGAGCACCACCAAGGGCGTACGGGCGGTGGTGTCGTCGGCCAGGTGGGCCTGGAGACGGTCGAGGACCTGGGACGCCACCGCGTGGACCGCCGTGGGGTCCGGGCCCGGGGCGTCCGCGCCGGGGCTGTCCGGGGTCCCGCTGCCGGCGGACGGGGGGCAGATCAGCAGCAGCGCGTCGGGGGTCGCGGGCGGGGGCTCGACGGGGAAGCCGTCCGGCAGCAGCCGCTCGTCCCGCGGGCCGAGGAGGCCCCAGCGGGTGACCGGGCGCGGGCCGCTCGCGGCGGTGACCGGCGTCCAGCCGACGTGGAAGACGGAACCCGAGGACGCGCGCAGCGCGGCGGCGGACGCCGTGCGCAGGGTGAGCGAACCGACCGTCGCCACGGTGCGCCCGGAGGGGTCGGTGATCCGCGCGGTGACAGCGTCGGGGCCGTCGGAGCGCAGGTGGACGCGCAGGACCGGCGCGTCGGAGGTGTCGATCGCGACGCGCTGCCAGGAGAAGGGCAGCGGGACGCCGTCGGCGTTCTCGACGGTCGCGGCGCCTTCGCGCAGGCCGGTCGTCTGGAGGGCCGCGTCCAGGAGGGCCGGGTGCACGCCGAAGCCGGCGGGTCCGGTGCCGGGGAGCTCGTCGGGCAGGGCCACTTCGGCGTGGATGCCGTCGGCGGCGCGCCAGGCGGCGTTCAGGCCACGGAACGCCGGGCCGTAGGCGACGCCCCGGACTTCGAGCAGCTCGTACAGTGCCTCCACGTCCAGGGGGACCGCGCCGGGCGGGGGCCACGCGCCCGGCGTGTCGGCTTGGTCGGCTTGGTCGCCCGAGGGGTCCCAGGGACCGAGGGTGCCGGTCGCGTGCCGGGTCCAGGGCTGGTCGGCGGCGGTCTCGGGCCGGGAGTGGAACTCCACCGGACGCCGGCCGGTGCCGTCGTCGGCACCGACCCGCACGCGCAGTTGGACGGCGTGGTCGTCGGCGGCGTCGCCGGGCAGCACCAGCGGTGCGGCCAGGGTCAGTTCCTCCACGAGGGCGCAGCCGAGGCTGCGGCCCGCGTGCGCGGCCAGTTCCACGAGGGCTGCACCGGGCACGATCACGGATCCGGCGACGGCGTGGTCGGCGAGCCAGGGGTGGACGGCCAGGGAGAGCCGGCCGGTGAAGAGGGTGCCCGCTTCCTCGGGCAGTTCGACGGCGGCGCCGAGCAGCGGGTGGTCCGCCGCGGCCTGTCCGGTAGCCGCCGGGTCGCGGTCGGCGGGCAGGGAGTCGAGCCAGTAGCGGCGGCGCTGGAAGGCGTAGGTGGGCAGGTCGACCCGTCGGGCGCCGGTGCCCTCGAACAGGGCCTGCCAGTCGACCCACAGGCCCCTGACGTGGGCCTCGGCGAGGGCGAGCTGCAGCCGGCGGGGCCCTCCGGCCCCGCGCCGCAGCGTGCCGAGCACCACCGTCTCGGGGGCGCCGGCGTCGGCGGCCGTGTCCTCGATCCCGTACATCAGGGCGGGCTGGGGGCTGGACTCGATGAAGACGCGGTGTCCGGCCGCGAGAAGCGCGCGGGTCGCCCGCTCGAACTCGACGGTCTGCCGGAGGTTGCGGTACCAGTACTCGGCATCCAGGGCCTTCGTGTCCAGCAGGCCGCCGGTCACGCTGGAGTAGTACGGCACAGCGCCGGAGCGGGGGGTGATGTCCTCCAGATCGGCGAGCAACTGCTCGTGGATCTCCTCCACATGCGAAGAATGCGAGGCGTAATCGACCTCGATCAGGCGCGCCCACACTCCCTCCTCCACGAACTCCGCCACCAGTTCCGCAACCGCGTCCGCATCACCCGACACCACCGTGGAGGACGGTCCGTTCACCGCCGCCACCGACAGACGACCAGCCCACCCGGCAAGACGTTCCCGCACCGCGTCCGCAGGCAGCGGCACCGACGCCATCCCACCCCGACCCGCCAACACCCCCACCGCACGCGAACGCAACGCCACCACCCGGGCCCCATCCTCCAAACTGAGCCCGCCCGCCACACACGCAGCCGCGATCTCACCCTGCGAATGCCCCACCACCGCATCGGCCGTCACGCCATAGGACCGCCACACCTCCGCCAACGACACCATCACAGCCCACAACACCGGCTGCACCACATCAACCCGCCCCAGCAACTCCCCCGACCCCAACGCCTCCACCAACGACCAATCCACAAACGGCGACAAAGCCCGCTCACACTCCGCCATCCGCCCCGCAAACACCACCGACCCAGCCAACAACTCCGCAGCCATCCCCACCCACTGCGACCCCTGCCCCGGAAACACCAACACCGTGCGGCCCGGGACCGGTCCGCTGCCGGTCGTCACATCGGCCGACGCCGCACCCCGCGACAGCGCGGCGATCCCGGCCAGCAACTCGCCCCGGTCCGCCCCCACCACCACGGCACGCTCCGCGAAGCGCGAACGCCCGGCCGCCAGCGAGTGGCCGATGTCCGCCGCGCTCAGCCCCGGCTCCGCCACCACCCGCTCGTGCAGGGCCGCCGCCTGGCCGCGCAGCGCCCCGGGCGTACGCGCCGAGAGGACCCAGGGGACGGCGGCGGGTGCCGGTACCGGTTCGCCGGGCTCGTCAACCGGCGTGCCGGTGGCGTCTGTCGAGCCGGCCGGGGCAGATGGGGCCTCTTCGAGGATGAGGTGGGCATTGGTCCCGCTGGCGCCGAAGGAGGACACGCCCGCCCGGCGCGGCCGTCCCGTCTCGGGCCAGGGGGTGGCCTCGGTGAGCAGCGCGACGGCGCCCTCGGTCCAGTCGACGCGGGGCGAGGGGCGGTCCACGTGCAGGGTGCGCGGCATCGTGCCGTGCCGCATCGCGAGCACCGACTTGATCACCCCGCCGACGCCCGCGGCGGCCTGGGTGTGGGACAGGTTGGACTTCAGCGACCCCAGCCACAGCGGCCGGCCGGCGGGCCGGCCCTGCCCGTAGGTGGCCAGCAGGGCCTGCGCCTCGATGGGGTCGCCGAGGGTGGTGCCGGTGCCGTGCGCCTCCACCATGTCCACCTCGTCCGGGGCGAGTCCGGCATGGGCGAGCGCCCCGCTGATGACGCGCTGTTGCGCGGGACCGTTCGGTGCGGTCAGCCCGTTGCTCGCGCCGTCCTGATTGACGGCCGAGCCGCGGATGACTGCCAGTACGGGGTGCCCGGCGCGCCGGGCGTCCGAGAGTCGTTCCAGCAGGAGCAGGCCCAAGCCCTCGCCGAAGCCGGCGCCGTCCGCCGTGGCCGAGAAGGACTTGCTGCGCCCGTCGGGTGCCAGGCCGCGCTGGCGGCTGAATCCGACGTACAGGCCTGGGGTGGACATCACAGTCACGCCGCCGGCCAGGGCGAGGGTGGTGTCGCCGGAGCGCAGCCCCTGGCAGGCGAGGTGGACGGCGACCAGGGACGATGAGCAGGCGGTGTCGAGGGTGATCGCCGGGCCTTCCAGGCCCAGGGCGTAGGCGATCCGGCCGGAGGCCACGCTGGGGATGGTGCCGGTGCCGAGGAAGCCTTCGAGTTCGTCGGGCACCCGGCCGAGCCGGGACGCGTAGTCGCTGTTGATGACTCCGGTGTAGACGCCGGTGCGGCTGCCGCGCAGGGTCAGCGGGTCGATGCCGGCGCGTTCCACGGCTTCCCAGGAGGCTTCGAGGAGCAGCCGCTGCTGCGGGTCCATGGCCAGGGCCTCGCGCGGGGAGATGCCGAAGAAGCCGGGGTCGAAGGCGGTCGCGTCGTGGAGGAAGCCGCCCTCGCGGACGTAGAAGGTGCCGGGGGCGTCGGGGTCGGCGTCGAAGCCTCCCTCGACGTCCCAGCCGCGATCGTCGGGGAACGGCGAGACCGCGTCGCGTTCCTTGAGCAGCAGCTCCCACAGGTCTTCCGGGGTACGTACGCCGCCGGGGTAGCGGCAGCTCATGGCCACGATGGCGATGGGTTCGGCGGAGTCGTCGCGGAGCCGCCGGTTCTCCTGCCGCAGGCGCTGGTTGTCCAGCAGCGAGGCGCGCAGGGCGGCGACCACCTGGTCCGTGTCGGTGGGCATGGCGTTCGGCTTCTCCTTCTGCGGCTGTCGGTCAGTCACGTGTGCCGCCCAGGGCCATCCGGACGAGGTCGTCGACGGCCATGCCGTCGATGTCGGCGGCGGGGGCCGGTGTCTCCGGCCGGTCGGCGAGGCTCAGGAGGGCGTCGAGCAGGCCTGCCCGGCGCAGTGCGGCGGGCGGGATGGCGGCGAGCAGCGAGCTGATCTCGTGGTCCCCGGGGTCCGCCGTTCTTGCCGTTCCTGCCGTCCCCGTGCCGCCGGGTGCGTCGGGTACGAGGCGCCCGGCGAGGTAGCCGGCGACGGCGGCCGGGGTGGGGTGGTCGAAGACCAGGGTCGCGGGCAGCCGGCGGCCGGTGGCGGCGCTGAGCCGGTTGCGGAGTTCGACCGAGGTGAGCGAGTCGAAGCCGAGGTCCTTGAACGCCTGGTCGGGGTCGACGGTCCCGGCTCCGCCGTGGCCGAGGACGTCCGCGACCCGGCCCTGTACCAGTTCGAGCAGGGTGGCGACGCGTTCCTCGGACGTGAGGGCGGTGAGCCTGCGGCGCAGCGAGTCCGCTTCGGCGGCGCCCGCTCCGGAGGCCGGGCGGCGTGCGGTGCCGGGGACGAGGCCGGAGAGCAGGGCCGGGACGGGTGCGGTCCGGGCGGCCGTCCGCAGCCGGCCGAGGTCGATCTTGACCGGGACGAGCAGCGGTTCGTCGAGGGTGAGCGCCGCGTCGAGCAGGGCCAGGCCCTCGTTGCTGCCGATGGCCGCGGTGCCGTCCCGGGACATGCGCCGCAGGTCGGCGGCGGTGAGCGTGCCGGTCATGGCGCCGCGGCGCTCCCACAGGCCCCAGGCGAGGGACTGGGCGGGCAGCTGCCGGGCCCGGCGCTGCTGGGCGAGCGCGTCGAGGAAGGCGTTGGCTGCCGCGTAGTTGCCCTGTCCGGCGTTGCCGACCGTGGCGGACGCGGAGGAGAACAGGACGAAGGCGGACAGCGGCAGGTCGCGGGTGAGGGCGTGCAGGTGGAGGGCGGCGTCGACCTTGGGCCGCAGTACGTGGCCCATCCGCTCGGGGGTCAGCGACTCGACCGTTCCGTCGTCCAGGACGCCGGCCGCGTGCACGACCGCGCTCAGCGGACGCTCGGCGGGGATCGCGGCGAGCAGGGCGGCGAGGGCGTCCCGGTCCGCGACGTCACAGGCTGCCACGTCCACCAGGGCGCCGAGTCCGCGCAGTGCGGCCGCGAGGTCGGCGAGGCCCGGGGTATCGGCGCCGCGCCTACCGACGAGCAGCAGGTTCCGCACCCCGTGCACGGTCACGAGGTGCTGCGCCACCAGGCTGCCGAGGGCTCCGCCGGCCCCGGTGACGAGGACGGTTCCGCCTGCGGCGGCGATACCGGACGGCGTCTCGGGGTCCGGGTCCGGGTCCGAGGGGCTGGTGGCCCTGGTGAGGCGGGCGGCGAGGAGTTCTCCGTCGCGTATGGCCAGCTGGGGTTCGGCTGCGGCCAGGGCCCGGGGCAGCAGGCCGGTCACGGCGGCCGGGTCGTCGGTGTCGATGAGCAGGAAGCGGTCCGGGTGCTCGGACTGGGCGGAGCGGACGAGCCCGCGGACCGCGGCACCGGTGAGGTCGGTGACGTCCTCACCGGCCGCCGTGGCGACCGCGCCCCGGGTGACGAGGACGAGCCGGGTGCCGTCGTCCCACCGCGGGTCGGCCAGCCATTCCTGGATGAGCCGCAGGGCATCGTCCAGCGCGGCGTGCACGGACGCGGCGTCGGGCGGGGACGGGAGCTGCGGGGTGTGGTCGCACCAGGCCAGCACCGCGGCGGGCGACGGAGCTCCGCCGTCGACCGCGGCGGCGAGCGCGGCCAGGTCCGGATGGCTGTCCGGGAAGAGGTCCGGGCCCCCGAGGACGGTCCAGTGTCCGAGCGGGTCGCCGGGTGCGCCGACGGGCGCCGCCGACCACTCCAGCCGGTAGAGGGATTCAGGGCCGCCGGGGCGGAGGGCGTCGAGGTCGATCGGGCGGACGGCGAGCGCCTCGACGGACGCGACCGGGAGGCCGTTCGGGTCGGCCGCGTCGATCGACACCGACCCGTCCGGCCGGAAGCCGAGCCGTACCCGGAGCGCGGTGGCGCCGGAGGCGTGCAGCCTGACTCCGCTCCAGGAGAACGGCAGTCCGGCGGAAGGACGCTCCAGACCCGGTCCGGCCTCCGGATCAGCACGCAGGAACAGTCCCTGGAGGGCTGCGTCCAGCAGCGCCGGGTGCACGCCGAAGGCGGAGGCGGACCGGTGCTGGTCCTGGGGCAGGCGCACCTCGGTGAAGACCTCATCGCCCCGGCGCCAGGCGGTGGTGACCCCGCGGAAGGCGGGTCCGTAGCTGTAGCCGGAAGCGTCGAACCGCTCGTACAGGTCGTCGACCGGGATCGGGTCGGCCCCGGGCGGGGGCCAGGAACCGGCGTCGTCGGGTGCGGGCGCGGGCTTGCGCGGCGTGGCGTCGGCGGTGAGTGCGCCGGTCGCGTGCGCGGTCCACTGCGGGGTCGCCGCGTCCTCGCGGCAGGAGAACAGATCCAGGGAGCGGCTGCCGTGCGCGTCCTCGGCGCCGACCCGCACTTGCAGCCGTACGGCGGTGTCGGCGGGAATCAACAGCGGTGTCTGGAGCGTCAGTTCCTCGACCGTGTGGCAGCCGACCTCATCCGCGGCGCGTACGGCCAGTTCCGCGAAGGCCGCCCCGGGGAGCAGGACCGTTCCGGCCACGGCGTGGTCGGCGAGCCAGGGGTGCGTACGCAGCGACAGCCTCCCGCTGAGCAGCAGTTCGCCCGTGTCCGCCAGCTCGATGGCCGCCCCGAGGACGGGGTGGTCGGCCGGGTCGAGCCCGGCCGCACCCACATCGGCCGCCGCGGTGGGCGCCGGCTCGGGCCAGTAGCGGCTGCGTTGGAAGGCGTACGTCGGCAGCTCGACCCGCCGCGCCCCCGGGAACGCCCCCGACCAGTCCACCGCCAGACCGCGCTCCCAGGCCCGGCCCACCGCACGCAGCACCTGATCGAGACCACCCTCACCACGACGCAGAGTGCCGAGCACCGCGGCGTCCACACCCGCCGCCTCCACCGACTCCCCCACCGCGACCGACAGCACGGCATGCGCGCTCGGCTCCACGAAGAACCGGAAACCCTCCCCGAGCAGCGTGTCCGTGGCGTTGCCGAACTCGACGGTCTGCCGCAGGTTCCGATACCAGTACTCCGCATCCAGAGCCTTCGTATCCAGCCAGCCACCCGTCACCGTCGAAAAGAACGGCACCGAACCCGAGCCCGGCGCCACCCCGGCCAGATCCGCGAGCAACTGCTCACGAATCTCCTCCACATGCGAAGAATGCGAGGCGTAATCGACCTCGATCAGACGCGCCCGCACCCCCTCCTCCACGAACTCCGCCACCAGTTCCGCGACCGCGTCCGCATCACCCGACACCACCGTCGAGGAAGGCCCGTTCACCGCCGCCACCGACAGACGACCATCCCACCCGGCGATCCGCTCCCGTACCGCGTCCACCGGCAGCGGCACCGACGCCATCCCACCCCGACCCGCCAACACCCCCACCGCACGCGAACGCAACGCCACCACCCGAGCCCCATCCTCCAGGCTCAAACCACCCGCCACACACGCAGCCGCGATCTCACCCTGCGAATGCCCCACCACCGCATCCGGAACAACACCGAACGACCGCCACACCTCCGCCAACGACACCATCACAGCCCACAACACCGGCTGCACCACATCAACCCGCCCCAGCAACTCCCCCGACCCCAACGCCTCCACCAACGACCAATCCACAAACGGCGACAAAGCCCGCTCACACTCCGCCATCCGCCCCGCAAACACCACCGACCCAGCCAACAACTCCGCAGCCATCCCCACCCACTGCGAACCCTGACCCGGAAACACCAACACCGTGCGGCCGTCCACCGTGCGCCCGCCGTCCCAGGCCTGTGCGTCGGCGTCGGCGTCGGCCAGGTGGTCCAGCAGGGTGCGGAGTCGGTCTGCGTCGCCGATCAGGGCTTTGCGGTGCTCGAAGGAGGTGCGGGCGTTCAGCGCGGAGCCGATGTCGCGGGGGTCCGCTGCGGGGCTGCCGTCGAGGTGGCGGCGCAGGCGGTCGGCCTGGGCCCGCAGGGCCTGCGGGCTCTTGGCCGACAGCAGCCAGGGCACCGCGGGCAGCGGCGTGCGGGCGACCGGCGGGCCGTCGTCCTCAAAGGGGGTGTGTTCGAGGATAGTGTGGACGTTGGTACCGCTGAGGCCGAAGGAGGACACACCGGCCCGGTACGGGCGGTCGTGCGCCGGCCAGAGCTGCTGCTCGGTCGCGAGGGCGAGCGCGCCGCGGGTCCAGTCGACGTGGCCGGACGGCCTGCCGACGTGCAGGGTGCGGGGCACCTCGCCGTGCCGCATGGACAGCACCGTCTTGATGACCCCTGCCACGCCCGATGCCGCCTGGGCGTGGCCAAGGTTGGACTTGAGCGAGCCGACCAGCAGGGGCCGGTCGGCGGGCCGGTCCTGGCCGTACGTCGCCAGCAGGGCCTGCGCCTCGATGGGGTCGCCGAGGGTGGTGCCGGTGCCGTGCGCCTCCACCACGTCCACCTCGGACGCCGTCAGGCCCGCGTCCGCGAGCGCCGCCCGGATGACCCGCTGCTGCGACGGGCCGCTGGGCGCGGAGAGGCCGTTGCTGGCGCCGTCCTGGTTGGTGGCCGAACCACGGACCACGGCCAGCACCGGGTGCCCGTTGCGCCGGGCGTCCGAGAGGCGTTCCAGCAGCAGGACGCCGACGCCTTCGCCCATGCCCATGCCGTCCGCGTCGTCTGAGAAGGCCTTGCAGCGGCCGTCCTCGGCGAGTCCGCGCTGACGGGAGAAGCTGATGAAGGCGCCGGGGGTGGCCATCACGGCGACGCCGCCGACCAGGGCGAGGGAGCAGTCTCCGCCGCGCAGGGCCCGGCCGGCGAGGTGCATCGCGACGAGGGAGGAGGAGCAGGCCGTGTCGATGGTCACGGCGGGGCCCTCCAGGCCCAGGGTGTAGGCGACCCGGCCGGACACGACACTGGGGGCGCTACCGGTGAGGAGGTGGCCGTCGCCTTCTTCCGACTGGGCGACGACGGCGGCGTAGTCGGCGTAGTTGACGCCGGTGAACACTCCGGTGCGGCTGCCACGCAGGGCGACGGGGTCGATGGCGGCGCGCTCGATGGCTTCCCAGGTGGTTTCCAGGAGCATCCGCTGCTGGGGGTCCATGGCCACCGCTTCGCGCGGGGAGATGCCGAAGAATTCGGCGTCGAAGTCGGCAGCGTCGTGCAGGAAGCCGCCGCGCCGGGTGGTGGAGGTGCCGGGGTGGTCGGGGTCGGGGTCGTAGAGCGCTTCGATGTCCCAGCCGCGGTCGGTGGGGAAGTCCGAGACGGCGTCGCCGCCTTCGGCGAGCAGCCGCCACAGGTCTTCGGGGGTACCGATGCCGCCGGGGAAGCGGCAGGCCATGGACACGATCGCGATCGGCTCGTCGTCGGGTACGGGGGCGGGCGCGGCGGTGCCCGAGGGGTCGGTATGCGCCGTGGCGGTCTGCAGGCCGAGGAGTTCCGCGCGGATCTCCTCGGCGAGGGCCGTGGACGAGGGGTGGTCGAAGATCAGGGTGGACGGCAGCCGCAGTCCGGTGGCGGTGTTGAGCCGGTTGCGGAGTTCGACCGCGGTGAGGGAGGCGAATCCCATGTCCTGGAAGGCCTTGCCGGGCCGGATCGCGTCCACGGTGGGGTGGCCGAGGACGGCGGCGGCGTGGGTGCGGACCAGGTCGAGCAGCAGGCGCCGCTGTTCGGATGCGCCGAGGGCGGCGAGCCGTTGCCGCAGCTGTGCGGCGGCGGGTGCCTCGGTGTCGCCGGTCGTCTCGTCCAGGGCGCGGCGGGCTTCGGGGATGCCGGTGAGCAGCGGGCTGGGGCGGGTGGAGGTGAAGACAGCGGCGAACCGCTCCCAGTCGACGTCGGCGACGGCGAGTACGGTCTCGTCGTCGTCCAGTGCCTGTTGCAGGGCGTGGACGGCGAGGTCGGGGGCGATCCGGGGCAGGCCGTGCTGCTCCAGTTTGAACAGGTCGGCGTCTTCTCCGGCGATGCGGTCCTGCCACGGGTTCTCGGCCTGCCAGATGCCCCAGTCGACGGTGGTGGCGGTGAGGCCGCGGGCCCGGCGGTGCTGGGCGAGGGCGCCGAGGTAGGCGTTGGCCGCGGCGTAGGCGCCGTGGTCGCCGCTGCCCCAGACTCCGGCGATGGAGGAGAACAGGACGAAGGCGTCCAGTTTCCGGTCGAGGAGGGCGTCGAGGTGTTCGGCTCCGGAGGCCTTGGCGGCGACGATCTGTTCGAACGCGGACATGGGTGTGCCGTCGAGCGGTGCGAGCGCGACGAAGGCGGCGGCGTGGACGACGGCGGTGACCGGGTCGCCCGCCGTCTCCAGGCCGTTGAGCAGGGCCGCCACGTCCTGGCGGTCCGCCAGGTCGCAGACGGGCAGGGTGAGCCGTACGCCGAGGGCGTCGAGTTCGGCGGCGAGTTCGGCCGCGCCGGGTGCCTGGGGGCCGCGGCGGCCCGGCAGGACGAGGTGGGTGGCGCCGCTGCGTGCGAGCCAGCGGGCGAGGTGCGGGCCGACGGCGCCAGTGCCGCCGGTCAGCAGGACGGTGCCGCGGGGCTTCCAGGGCTTCGTACGGCCGTCGTTCCGGGGGGCGTGGCGGAGGCGGCGGGCCAGCAGGCCGGAGGCGCGCAGGGCGAGCTGGTCCTCGCGGCCGGTGCCGCCGTCCGGGCCGGGGCCCGCGCCGGAGGCCGTGAGGACGGCGGCGAGCCGGGTCCGGGCGCGGGCGTCGAGGTCCGACGGCAGGTCGACGAGTCCGCCCCAGCGGGCGGACAGTTCGAGCGCGGCCACCAGTCCGGTGCCCCAGACCAGCGCCTGGCGAGGGTGGGTGACCGGGTCGTCCGCGCCCGTGGACACGGCTCCGGTGGTGGCGCACCAGAGGGGTGCCGTGAGGGCGAGGTCGCCCAGGGCCTGGACGAGGGCGACGGTGAGGGCCGTTCCGGTGGGCAGGGCCGGGTGGTTCGGGTGGGGCCGGTCGGCGATGGCGAGCAGCGAGAGCACGCCGGTCGGGACGCGGTCGCCGAGCGCGACGGCGAGGGTGTCCGCGAGGTCCGCGCGGCGGACGGCGCCGGCGCTGGCTTCGGCCGTCACGACGGTGGCGCCCGCTTCGGTGAGGGCCAGGACCGGGCCGCGGACCCGTTCGTCGTCGCCGTGTCCGGCGGGCAGTACGACGAGCCAGGTGCCTGCGGTCGTGGCGGCGGGCGGGTCGGGCAGGGGCTGCCAGTCGATGCGGTAGCGCCAGGAGTCGATGATGCTCTCGTCGCGCCGCTGCCGGCGCCAGTCGCGCAGGGCGGGCAGGACGGGGGCGAGGGCGTCCTGGTCGACGGCCAGGTGGGCGGCGATCTCGGCCGGGGCCTCGTGGTCGATCATGTGCCAGAAGGCGGTGTCGTGCGGGTCGGCGGCCGGGCGGGCGTCGGGCGACTCCTCTGGCTCCAGCCAGTAGCGCCGCAGCTGGAAGGCGTATCCGGGCAGGGCCGTGGGGCGGGCGCCGGTGCCGGCGAACACCGCGGACCAGTCGACGGCCGCACCCGCCACCCACAGTTCGGCCGCCGAGCGCAGCGCCCGGCGCAGTCCGCCGTCGTCGCGGCGCAGGGTGCCGACGACGACGGGCGGCTCCGCGACGCCGGTGGCCTCGGCGGTGTCCTGGAGGGCCATGGTCAGCACCGGGTGCGGCGACACCTCGACGAAGACCTCGTGGCCCTGCTCGACGAGGGAACGTACGGCCGCGTCGAAGCGGACGGTGCCGCGGAGGTTGCGGTACCAGTAGTCGGCGTCCATGGCCGTGGTGTCGAGCCGGTCGCCGGTGACGGTGGAGAACAGCGGGATGCGGGCCGCCAGCGGGCGTACGCCGGCCAGCGCGGCCAGCACCTCGGACCTGATCCGCTCGACCTGCGCCGAGTGCGAGGCATAGTCGACGGGGACCGCCCTGGCCCGTACGCCCCGGGTCGCGCAGTGGGTGAGCAGTTCGGCGAGTGCCCCGGTCTCCCCCGAGACGACCACGGCGGCGGGCCCGTTGACGGCGGCCACGGACAGCTTCTCGGCCCAGGGGGCGATCTCGGCGCGGACCCGGTCCTCGGACAGGGACACGGCGACCATGCCGCCGAGTCCGGCCAGCGCCCGGATGGCCCGGCTGCGCAGGGCGACGACCGTCGCGCCGTCCTCCAGGGACAGGGCTCCCGCCACCACGGCGGCGGCGATCTCGCCCTGGCTGTGCCCGACCACGGCGTCGGGCCGGACGCCCCAGGAGTCCCAGTGCGCGGCGAGGGATACCATCACCGCCCACAGCACCGGCTGCACCACATCCACCCGTTCCAGGGAGGGTGCCCCGGGCGCGCCGTCCAGGACGTCGAGGAGCGTCCAGTCGACGTGGGCGGAGAGGGCCGCGTCGCAGGCGGCGAGCCGGTCCCGGAAGACGGGGCTGGTGGCGAGCAGGTCCCGGGCCATGCCGGCCCACTGGGAGCCCTGGCCGGGGAACACCAGGACGGTCCGGCCCTCGACGACCCGACCGGTGCCGGTGACGACGTCGGCGGGCACGGCCGGGACGGGGCCGGGGGCCGTGCCAGCGGGGAGGTCCAGGTCCGGCACGGAGAGGGCGGCGAGCCCGTGCAGCAGGGCGGGGTGTCCGTCGCCGATCACCACGGCCCGGTGTTCGAAGGCGGCCCGGGTGGTCGCCAGCGAGAACCCGATGTCGGCCGGCCGGGCGGGCGCGTCCGTGGCGAGGCGGGCGCGCAGCCGGGCCGCCTGGTCACCGAGCGCGGCCGCGGTACGGCCGGACAGCACCCAGGGCAGCACGGCGGCGGGCTGACGGCCCGCATCGGCCGCGGGTTCCGGGCCGCCGGCCGCGGGTTCCTGCCCGGCGGCCGGTTCCGGCTCCGGCGCCTGTTCGAGGACGACGTGCGCGTTGGTGCCGCTCATGCCGAAGGAGGACACACCGGCCCGGCGCGGCCGGTCGACGGCGGGCCAGTCGCGGGTCTCGGTGAGCAGTTCGACGGCGCCCGAGGACCAGTCGGCGTGCGGGGTGGGCGCGTCCACGTGCAGGGTGCGGGGCAGGACGCCGTGGCGGAGGGCGAGGACGGTCTTGATGACCCCGGCGACCCCGGCGGCGGCCTGGGTGTGCCCGATGTTCGACTTCAGCGACCCGAGCCACAGCGGCCGTCCGGCGGGCCGATCCTGACCGTACGTGGCCAGCAGCGCGTCGGCCTCGATCGGGTCGCCGAGGGTGGTGCCGGTGCCGTGCGCCTCGACCGCGTCCACGTCTCGGGCGGTGAGGCCCGCGTCGGCGAGGGCGGCCCGGATGACGCGCTGCTGGGAGGGGCCGTTGGGGGCGGTGAGGCCGTTGCTGGCGCCGTCCTGGTTGACCGCCGAGCCGCGCAGTACGGCCAGGACCGTACGGCCGTTGCGCCGTGCGTCGGACAGCCGCTCCAGCAGCAGCATCCCCACGCCCTCGCCCCAGCCGGTGCCGTCGGCCGCCGCCGCGAACGGCTTGCAGCGGCCGTCGGGGGACATCGCGCCCTGCCGGCTGAACTCGACGAACACCGCGGGCAGCGCCATCACGCTGACCCCGCCGGCGAGCGCGAGCGAGCACTCGCCGGCCCGCAGCGCCCGCGCCGCCAGGTGCAGCGCCACCAGCGAGGCCGAGCAGGCGGTGTCCACGGTGACGGCGGGGCCTTCGAGGCCGAGCGCGTAGGACACCCGCCCGGACATCACGCTCATCGAGTTCCCCGTCATCAGGAACCCCTGGACGGCTTCGGCGGCGCCGGCGCCCAGCGTCGCGTACCCCTGGTCGATGGCCGCCGCGTACACGCCGGTGCGGCTGCCCCGCAGGGTGAGCGGGTCGATGCCGGCCTGCTCGACGGCCTCCCAGGACGCCATCAGCAGCAGCCGCTGCTGCGGGTCCATGGCGACCGCCTCACGGGGCGAGATGCCGAAGAATTCCGGGTCGAAGTCCGCCGCGCCGTCCAGGAACGCCCCCCGGCCGGGGACCGTGCCGCCGGCCGGCCAGGCGGCCTCCCAGCCCCGGTCGCCGGGAACGGGCCCGATGGTGTCGCGGCCTTCGGCGAGCAGCTCCCACAGGTCTTCCGGGGTGCGGACGCCGCCGGGGAAGCGGCAGCTCATCGCCACGATCGCGATCGGCTCGCTGCTCCGGGCCTCGGCCTTCCGGAGGCGCTGCCGGGTGTCCCGCAGGTCGATGGTCACCCGGTTGAGGTAGTCGCGCATCCTCTGGTCGCTCACTGGACACCGCTGCTTTCGTCTCGGGCTGCTCGTGCTCGGGTCTCGTCTCGGGGTGCGCGGGGTGCGCGTACGGCTTCTACGGCGGGTGCGGCGCGGGCGGCGCGGTCCGGTCGGCCGGTCATGCGGAGCCCAGCTGACGGTCGATGTAGTCGAACATCTCGTCGTCGCTGGCCGCCTCGATCAGCTCGGGGGCCAGGTCGTCCGCGTCGCCCGCGGCCGGGCCAGCGGGCGGTGTCCCGCCGGGCAGCGGGCGCGACAGCACGTCCCGTATGCGGGCGGCCAGTTCGTCGCTGATGCCCTCCGGCGGCAGCGCGTCGAGCAGGGCCTCCAGGGTGTCGAGCCCGGCCCGGACCGCCTCGTCGCCGGTGGGGCGGGCGGCGGCGGTCCGCTCGGCGAGGTGGCGGGCCAGGGCTTCCGGTGTGGGGTGGTCGAAGACGAGCGCGGCGGGCAGCCGCAGCCCGGTCGAGGACACCAGCCGGTTGCGTAACTCGACCCCGGTGAGGGAGTCGAAGCCGACGTCCTTGAACGGGCGGGCCGGACGGATCAGGTCCGGCGAGCTGTGGCCCAGCACCGCGGCGGCGTTGCCGCGCACCAGGTCGAGCAGGGTCCGGTACAGCTCGGCCTCAGGCAGCTCGGCGAGCTGCTGCGCCATCGAGCGGGCCGGTGCCGCGAACCCGCCCGTACCGGTACGGGCCGGGCGGGCCAGGCCGCGCAGCACCGCGGGTAGCCGGTCATCCGCCCGCAGCACGGCCGGGGCGATCCTGGCCGCGAGCCGGTAGGCGTACGGGGAGTCCAGCGCCGCGTCGAACAGGGCCAGGCCCTCCGCCGAGGTCAGCGCGCCCGCCCCGGCACCCCGGCCCGCGGTGACCGCGGCGGTCATCTCGCTGCGCTCCCCCCACAGGCCCCAGCCGATGGACAGACCCGGCAGCCCCTCGGCGCGGCGTTCGGCGGCGAGTGCGTCGAGGACCGCGTTGGCGGCGGCGTAGTTGGCCTGCCCGGCCGCGCCGAACTGGGCGGCGCCCGAGGAGAACAGGACCAGCGCCGCGAGGTCGAGGTCCCGGGTGAGGTCGTGCAGGGCGAGCGCCGCGTCCGCCTTGGGCCGCACAACGCGGTCGAGTCGGTCCGGGGTCAGCCCGGCGATGGTGGCGTCGTCGAGGACCCCGGCCGCGTGCACGACGGCGGTCAGCGGACGACCGGCGGGCACCGCGCCGAGCAGGTCGGCGAGCGCGGTGCGGTCGGCGACGTCGCAGGCGGCGACCGTCACCGACGCCCCCAGCCCGGTCAACTCCCGTACCAGCTCGGGCATTCCGTCGGCGGAGCCACCCCGGCGACCCGCCAGCAGCAGGTGCCGGGTGCCGTGCGCGACGACCAGGTGCCGGGCCAGCAGCCGCCCCAGGGTGCCGGTGGCCCCGGTGACCAGGACGGTCCCTTCGGGGTCGAGCGGAGCGGGTAGCAGCAGGACGTTCTTGCCGGTGCCCCGGGCCTGGCTGAGCGAGCGCAGCGCGGCCGGGGCCTGCCGGACGTCCCAGCCGGTGACGGGCAGCGGACGCAGCACCCCCTGCTCGAACAGGTCCAGGATCTCGGCGAGCATTTCGCCGATGCGTTCCGGACCGGCCTCCATCAGGTCGAACGCCCGGTAGCGCACCCCCGGGTACTGCCGGGCGACCGTCTCCGGGTCGCGGACGTCGGTCTTGCCCATCTCCACGAACCGGCCGCCGTTCGGCAGCAGCCGCAGACCCGCGTCCACGAACTCCCGCGCCAGGCTGTCCAGGACCACGTCGACGCCCCGCCCGCCGGTGGCCGTCAGGAACGCCTCCGCGAAGTCGGTGGTACGGGTCGAGGCGATGTGCGCGTCGCCCAGTCCGTCGGCCCGCAGGACGTCCCACTTGGCCGGAGACGCGGTCGCGTACACCTGCGCCCCGGCATGCCGGGCCAGCTGCACCGCCGCCATGCCGACACCGCCGGCCGCGGCGTGGACCAGTACGGAGTGCCCGCGCCGCAGCCCGCCGAGATCGAACAGGCCGTAGTAGGCGGTGAGGAACACCACGGGCACGGACGCGGCGCGGGCGAAGGACCAGCCCGCCGGGATCCGGGCGACGGTCCGGCGGTCGGCGACGACGGTCGGGCCGAACGCGCCCCTGAAGATGCCCATCACCCGGTCCCCGGGCGCCAGGTCCTCCACACCCGGGCCCACCTCGATGACGACCCCCGCGCCCTCGCTGCCCAGCCCCTGCTGTTCGGGGTCCGGGTCCAGGCCGAGCGCGGCGATCACGTCGTGGAAGTTCAGCCCGGCGGCACGGACCGCGATCCGCACCTCGCCCTTGCCCAGCGGGGCGAGGGCGGCGGGCACGGGCTCCACCGCGATGTCCTCCAGGCCGCCCCGGCCGTCGGTGGTGAGCCGCCAGGCGGCGCCGTCCGGCAGGGACAGCGTCCCGTCGGGACGGCCGCCGCGGGCCAGCCGCGGCAGCAGCGCGGTCCCGGCCCGCAGCGCCAGCTCCGGTTCACCGGCGGCGAGCGCGGCGGGCAGGACGTCCGCCGCGTCGGCGGTCCCGGCCGCGTCGATGAGGACGAACCGCCCGGGATGCTCGGCCCGCGCGCTGCGCACCAGGCCCCACAGAGCGGCCTGGGCCGGATCGACGGGCCGGTCGACCGGCCCGGTCCGGACCGCGTCCCGGGTGAGCAGGGCCAGCGTCGCTTCGGCGAACCGCTCGTCGGCAAGCCACTGCTGCACGAGGGCCAGCCCGCGGTGCGCGGTGGCACGCACCCGGTCGGCGGGGTCGGGCAGACCGGCGGTGGCGACGGCCGCCACGACCACCTCGGGGAGCACCGCGCCCGCCCCGAGGGCGTCCGCCAGGGCGTCGAGGTCCTGCCAGGACTCCGCCCCGGCCACGGCACCGCCGAGGGCCGCCCAGGCGGGCACGGCGCTGCCGGCCCGCTCGGTGGCCGGGTCGGTGGCCGGGGTCCAGTCGAGGCGGTACAGCAGGTCGGCGTGGGCGGTCCCGGCGAGCGGCCCGCCCTCGGCCGGGGGCCGCAGCAGCAGGGACTCCACGCCGAGCACCTGCCGCCCGGACAGGTCGTGCGCGTGCAGGGTCACGGCGTCCGGCGCGTCGGCGGCGAGCCGCACGCGCAGCGTGGTGGCCCCGGCGATCCCACAGCTCACCCCGTTCCAGCTGAAGGGCAGCCGGGCCCGGCCGTCCCGGTCGGGCAGCAGGGCGGCGCTCTGGAGGGCCGCGTCCAGCAGCGCGGGGTGCAGCGCGCATCCGGCGGCGTCGGCGTGCTGCGGCTCCGGCAGCACCACCTCGGCGAACACCTCGCCCCCGCGCAGCCACGCGGCCCGGATGCCGCGGAAGGCGGGCCCGTAGTGGTAGCCGGCCTCGGCGAACCGCTCGTAGAGGTCGTCGGTGTCCACGGGTTCGGCACCGGACGGCGGCCAACTCAGCAGACCGGCCGCGGCCGGGTCCTCGACGGGCCGGGGGGCAAGGGTGCCGGTGGCGTGCTCGGTCCAGGGCCCGTCGGCGCCCCGCGTCGTCCGCGCGAACACGCTGAGCCCGCGGCGACCGTCGCCGTCGGCCGCGGCGACGCGCAGCTGAAGGTGGACGGCTCCCTCGCCGGGGAGTACGAGCGCCGATCCGAGGGTGAGTTCCTCGACCACCGGGCAGTCCGCCTCGGCCGCGGCGCGCAGCGCGAGTTCGAGAAAGCCCGTGCCCGGGAAGAGGACGACGCCCGACACCGCGTGGTCGGCGAGCCAGGGGTGGGTGTCCAGCGAGATCCGGCCGCTGAGCAGCAGCTCACCGGAGTCCGCGACCTCCATCGCCGCACCGAGCAGCGGGTGCCCGGTCGTGGCGAGACCCGCCGAGGCGACATCCCAGCTCGTCGTCGGAACGTCCAGCCAGTAGCGGCTGCGTTGGAAGGCGTACGTCGGCAGCTCGACCCGCCGCCCGCCCGGGAACGCCCCCGACCAGTCCACCGCCAGACCGCGCTCCCAGGCCCGGCCCACCGCACGCAGCACCTGATCGAGATCACCCTCACCACGACGCAGGGTTCCCAGCACCGCGGCGTCCACACCCGCCGCCTCCACCGACTCCCCCACCGCGACCGACAGCACGGCATGCGCACTCGGCTCCACGAAGAACCGGAAACCCTCCCCGAGCAGCGTGTCCGTGGCGTTGCCGAACTCGACGGTCTGCCGCAGGTTCCGATACCAGTACTCCGCATCCAGAGCCTTCGTATCCAGCCAGCCACCCGTCACCGTCGAAAAGAACGGCACCGAACCCGAGACGGGTGCGAGGTCGGCCAGATCGGCAAGCAACTGCTCACGGATCTCCTCCACATGAAAGGAGTGCGACGCATAATCGACCTCGATCAGACGCGCCCGGACGCCTTCGGCGACCAGCCCGTCCACCCACTCCGCCACCGCGTCCGCGTCACCCGAAACCACCGTCGAGGAAGGCCCGTTGACCGCGGCCACCGACAGACGACCAGTCCACCCGGCAAGACGTTCCCGTACCGCGTCCGCAGGCACCGGCACCGACGCCATCCCACCCCGACCCGCCAACACCCCCACCGCACGCGAACGCAACGCCACTACCCGAGCCCCATCCTCCAAACTGAGCCCGCCCGCCACACACGCAGCCGCGATCTCACCCTGCGAATGCCCCACCACCGCATCCGGAACAACACCGAACGACCGCCACACCTCCGCCAACGACACCATCACAGCCCACAACACCGGCTGCACCACATCAACCCGCCCCAGCAACTCCCCCGACCCCAACGCCTCCACCAACGACCAATCCACAAACGGCGACAAAGCCCGCTCACACTCCGCCATCCGCCCCGCAAACACCACCGACTCACCCAACAACTCCGCAGCCATCCCCACCCACTGCGACCCCTGACCCGGAAACACCAACACCGCACGACCCGAGACCAGCCCGCTGTCGGAGATCACGGCGCCCTGCGACAGTGCGTTCAGGCGCTCGGCGAGGTTGTCCTCGGTGCCCACGAGCACCGCGCGGTGTCCCAGCGCGCCGCGGCCGGCGGCCAGGGAGAAGGCCACGTCCGTGGCGCGGGCACCCGAACCGTCGGTGATCCGGGCCGACAGCGCCGCCGCCTGGGCGCGCAACGCTTCCGGAGTGTGCGCCGAGAGGAGCAGGGGGATGGCGGCGGGCTCGGTCTCCGGTGTTCCGGATCCCTCGGCCAGCGTGTCCGAGGCCTCTGTTGGGGCCTGTTCGAGGATGACGTGGGCGTTGGTGCCGCTGACTCCGAAGGAGGACACGCCCGCCCGTCGCGGACGGCCCTCGTCGTCCCACGTACGGGCCTCCGTGAGCAACTGGCCGGCTCCCGCCGACCAGTCCACCTCGGGCGTCGGGCCGTCCACGTGCAGCGTCTTCGGCATCACTCCGTGCCGCAGGGCCAGCACCGATTTGATGACCCCGGCGACACCGGCGGCTGCCGAGGCGTGTCCGATGTTGGACTTGAGCGAGCCGATCCACACAGGCCGGTCCGCCGAACGCCCCTGCCCGTACGTCGCCAGCAACGCCTGCGCCTCGATCGGGTCACCCAGCCGGGTCCCCGTACCGTGCGCCTCCACCACGTCCACCTCGGCAGCCGACAACCCCGCGTCCGCCAACGCCGCCCGGATCACCCGCTGCTGCGACGGACCGTTCGGCGCCGTCAACCCATTGCTCGCACCGTCCTGGTTCACCGCAGAACCACGGATCACCGCCAGCACCGGATGCCCGTTCCGCCGCGCGTCCGACAACCGCTCCACCAGCAGCATGCCCACGCCCTCGCCGAAGGCGGTGCCGTCGGCTGCCGCGGCGAAGGACTTGCAGCGGCCGTCGGGGGCCAGGCCGCCCTGCCGGCTGAACTCGACGAAGAGTTCGGGGCTGCACATCACGTTGACGCCGCCGGCCAGGGCCAGGGAGCATTCGCCGGACCGCAGCGCCCGTACGGCGAGGTGCAGGGCGACCAGGGAGGACGAGCAGGCCGTGTCGACGGTGACCGCGGGGCCTTCCAGTCCGAAGAAGTAGGCCAGGCGTCCGGAGACGATGCTGCCCGAGTTGCCGGTGCCGAGGAATCCTTCGACGTCCTCGGGGATGTAGGGCAGCAGGCGGGCCGCGTAGTCCTGCTGCATCAGGCCGACGTACGTGCCGACCGCGGCTCCGCGCAGGGTGGCGGGGTCGATGGCCGCGCGCTCGAAGAGTTCCCAGGTGGTTTCGAGGAGCAGGCGCTGCTGCGGGTCCATGGCCACCGCTTCGCGCGGCGAGATCCCGAAGAACTCCGCGTCGAAGTCGGCCGCGTCGTAGAGGAAGCCGCCCTCGCGGGTGATGGAGGTGCCGACGCGGTCCGGGTCGGGGTCGTAGAGGGTGTCCAGGCTCCAGCCGCGGTCGGTGGGGAACCCGGAGATGCCGTCGCGGCCTTCGGCCAGCATCCGCCACAGGTCCTCGGGCGAGCGGATGCCGCCGGGGAGGCGGCAGGCCGCGGCGACGATCGCGATCCGGTCGTCGTCCGTGTCCCGGTCGCGGTCGGCGTCGGCCGGCCTCGCGGGCGCGGCGGCCGTGTCCGGGTCCGTGTCCGGGTCCGTCTCCGTCAGTCCGGCGGCCAGGAAGTCCGCGAGCGCCGCCGGGGTCGGGTGGTCGAAGACCAGGCTGGCGGGCAGCCGCAGGCCGGTGGCGGCGTTTAGGCGGTTGCGCAGTTCGACCGAGGCCAGCGAGTCGAAGCCCAGTTCGCGGAAGGCCCGTCCGGGGTCGAGGGTGTCCGAGGTCGCGTGGCCGAGGACGGCCGCGGCGTGGGTGCGGACGAGTTGGACGAGGAGCCGCGTCCGTCCGGCGCCGTCGAGGGCCGCGAGCCGGCCGCGCAGGGCGTTGTCGTCGGCCGTCGCGGTCGCGGCCGTCGCCGCCCGGCGGGGCGGTGTGCGCACCAGGCTGCGCAGCAGCGGCGGCAAGGTGCCGTCCGCGGCCGCGGACTTCAGGGCGGCGGTGTCGAGGCGCATCGGGACCAGGGCGGCCCGGTCCACGGTGAGGGCGGTGTCGAACAGGGCGAGTCCCCGCTCGGTGGAGAGCGGCGGCATCCCGGAGCGGGCGACACGTCGTACGTCGTCCTCGTCCAGGTGTCCGGTCAGTGCGCTGGGCTGCGCCCACAGGGTCCAGGCCAGGGACTGGCCGGGCAGGCCCGCCGCCCGGCGTTGGGCGGCGAGGGCGTCGAGGAAGGCATTGGCGGCGGCGTAGTTGGCCTGTCCGGGGCCGCCGAAGGTGCCCGCGGCGGAGGAGAAGAGCACGAAGTGCGTGAGGTCGCGGTCGCGGGTGAGTTCGTGCAAGTGGAGGGCGGCGTCGGCCTTGGGGCGCAGGACGGCGTCCACCCGTTCGGGGGTGAGTGCCGTGACGACGCCGTCGTCGAGGGTGCCCGCGGCGTGGATCACGGCGGTCAGCGGGTGTGCGGGCGGCAGGTCCGCGAGGACGGCGGCCAGGGCGGTCCGGTCGGCGACGTCGCAGGCCCCGAAGGCGGTCTCGGCGCCCAGTTCGGCGAGTTCGGCACGCAGTGCCTCGGCTCCCGGGGCGGCCGGGCCGCTTCGGGAGAGCAGCAGCAGGTGCCGCACTCCGTGCCCGGTGACCAGGCGGCGGGCGACATGGGAGCCGAGCAGGCCGGTGCCGCCGGTGATGAGGACCGTGCCGTCGGGGTCGAAGGCGCGTACGGGCGCGGCCGCGCCTTCCGGGGTATCCGCGGTGTCCGGGGCGTTCCGCGGGACCCTGGCCAGCCGGGGTACGCGGACGTCGTCGCCGCGGACGGCGGCCTCGGGTTCTCCGGAGGCGAGGGCCGCGTCGACGCCCGCGGCGGTGCCGTGTTCGTCGTCGGCGTCGAGGTCGAGCAGCGCGAAGCGCCCCGGGTGCTCGGACTGGGCCGAGCGGACCAGGCCCCAGAGCGCGCTGTGCGCGGGGTTGCGTACGTCCTCCCCGGCGCTGACGGCGCCCCGGGTGGCGAACACCAGGCGCGAGTTGGCGAAGCGGTCGTCGGCGAGCCAGGTGCGGACGTCGGCGAGGGCCTGGTGGACGGCGGCGCGGACCGCCGCGGCCGGACCGCCGGCCGGGTCCGACGGGTGTTCGGCGCAGGTCAGGAGGACCGTTTCGGGAACCGGCTCCCCGGCGTCGACGGCGGCCGACAGCGCGGCCAGGTCCGCGGTGCGGTGGACGGGTGCGCCGGTTCCGCGCAGGGCCGCGGTGACCCATTCCGTTGTGTAG
This sequence comes from Streptomyces sp. NPDC058880, assembly GCF_042742535.1. Lineage (NCBI taxonomy): Bacteria > Bacillati > Actinomycetota > Actinomycetes > Kitasatosporales > Streptomycetaceae > Streptomyces > Streptomyces sp. NPDC058880. The sequence continues at coordinate 52,553 of NZ_JBHYMC010000029.1, read as the reverse complement.
AGGTCCTGGTGGCGGCGGCCGTGGGCGGCGCGGTCGGCGCCGAGGCGTACGGTGCCGGCGGGCCGCAGGACGAGGGCGTCGACGCTCGCCACGGGGGCGCCGGTCGCGTCGGCGACGTCGACGGTGACCGCGTCGGGCCCGGCCGGGGCGATCCGGACGCGGATCGTGCCGGCGCCGGTGGCGTGCAGGGTGACGCCGTTCCAGGAGAACGGCAGCCGGCCCTCGGGGTGGGCGTCCGCGCCGGGGGTGCCGGGCACGCCAGTGGCGTGCAGGGCGGCGTCCAGCAGGGCCGGGTGCAGGCCGAACGCGGCGGCGTCGGAGGCGGGACCGACGGGCAGGACGGCCTCGGCGAACAGTTCATCGCCGCGCCGCCAGGCCGCGCGCAGGCCCTGGAAGGCGGGGCCGTAGGCGAATCCGCCCGCCGCGTAGCGCTCGTACAGGCCGTCGAGGGCGAGGGGTTCGGCGCCGGGCGGCGGCCAGGGCATCGGGCCGTCGGCCGCGGTCTGGTCCGCGCCGTCGCGGGCCAGGACGCCTTCGGCGTGCCGGGTCCACTCGCCGTCATCGTCGTCGGCGACGCCGCCGGCCGGACTGTCCGGCCGGGAGTGCAGGCTGAGCGGGCGGTGTCCCCGATGGTCGGGGGCGCCGACGGTGAGCCGGAGCACGGCGCCGCCGTGTTCGGGCAGCACGAGGGGTGCTTCGAGGGTGAATTCCTCGACCCGCGGGCAGCCGATTCGGGCTCCGGCCTGGAGCGCGAGTTCCAGGAACGCGGTGCCCGGGAGCAGGGCCCGGCCGCCTACGGCGTGGTCGGCGAGCCACGGGTGGGTGCGGGCCGAGAGGCGGCCTGTGAGGAGCAGGCCGTCGCTGTCGGCGAGGACGACGACCGCGCCGAGCAGCGGATGGCCGGCGGGGGTCAGTCCGGCGGAGGTGACGTCGGCGGTGGGCGCGGCGCCGTCCTCCAGCCAGTAGGGGGCTCGCTGGAAGGCGTAGGTGGGCAGTTCCACCCGTCCGGGGCGGCGGCCGGCGAAGACGGTGTCCCAGTCCGGGGAGACTCCGCGCAGGTGGAGTTCGGCCAGGGACTCGGTGAAGCGGCGCGGTCCGCCGTCGTCGCGGCGCAGGGTGCCGAGGGCGGTGGCGTCGGCGCCCGCGTCCTCGGCGGTCTCCAGGACGCCGACGGTGAGGACGGGGTGCGGGCTGCTCTCCAGGAGGACCTGGTAGCCGTCGGCGAGGAGGGCGCGGGTGGCCTGTTCGAAGCGGACGGTGCCGCGGAGGTTGCGGTACCAGTAGTCGGCGTCGAGGACGGTGGTGTCCTCCATCAGGCCGCCGGTGAGGGTGGAGTAGAAGGGGATGGCGGCGGGGCGGGGGGCCAGTCCGTCGAGGCAGGCGAGCAGGTCGGCGCGGATGTCCTCGACGTGGGCGCTGTGCGAGGCGTAGTCGACGGGGATGCGGCGGCTGCGGATATCCAGGGCCGCGGCCTGTTCGAGGAACGCGTCGAGGGCGTCGGTGTCGCCGGAGACCACAGTGGAGGCGGGTCCGTTGACGGCGGCGACGGAGAGCCTGCCCTCCCACGGGGCGAGGTGTTGGGCGACCTGTGCGGCGGGCAGGGCCACCGAGGCCATGCCGCCGCGGCCGGAGAGGGCGCGGATCGCCCGGCTGCGTAGGGCGACGACCCGGGCGGCGTCGTCGAGGGAAAGGGCGCCCGCGACGCAGGCGGCCGCGATCTCGCCCTGGGAGTGGCCGATCACGGCGCCGGGGGTGATGCCGTGGGAGCGCCACAGTTCGGCCAGGGAGACCATGACGGCCCACAGCACCGGCTGCACCACGTCGACGCGTTCGGCGGGCGGGGTGCGGGGGGCGCCGCGCAGGACGGCTTCCAGGGACCAGTCCACGAAGGGGGCCAGGGCGCGTTCGCAGTCCGCGATGCGGGCGGCGAAGGCGGGGGCGGAATCGAGGAGTCCGACGGCCATGCCGGCCCACTGGGAGCCCTGTCCGGGGAAGACCAGGGCGACTTCGCCGCCGGTTCCGGCGGTGCCGCGGACCAGGCCGGGGGCCTGGCGGCCGGCCGCGAGGGCGTCGAGTCCGGCGCGGAACTCGTCGGGGTGGGCGCCGATCAGGACCGCCCGGTGCTCGTGCGCGGCGCGGGTCGTGGCAAGGGCGTGGCCGATCTCGGCCGGGCCGGGCCCGGGGTGGGCGTCGAGGTGGTCGCGGAGCCGTACGGCCTGGACGCGCAGCGCTTCGACGGTGCGCCCGGAGAGCACCCAGGGCAGGACGGGGGACGGCGTGCCGGGGCCGGAGGGGGCGTCGGTGTCTACGGGGGCAGTCGAATCGGCCGGCTCTGCGGGGTCGGCGGGTTCGTCGGCCTGTTCCAGGACGACGTGTCCGTTGGTGCCGCTGACGCCGAAGGAGGAGACCGCGGCGCGGCGCGGGCGGCCGGTCTCGGGCCAGGGGGTGTTCGCGGTGACCAGGCGTACGGCGCCCGCGGTCCAGTCGATCTGAGGGGACGGGTCCTCGGCGTGCAGGGTGGGCGGGACGGTGCCGTGCCGCATGGCGAGGACGGTCTTGATGACGCCGCCGACGCCGGCCGCCGCCTGGGTGTGCCCGATGTTGGACTTGAGCGAGCCGAGCAGCAGCGGATGCCCGTCCGCGCGGTCCTGGCCGTAGGTGGCCAGCAGGGCCTGGGCCTCGATGGGGTCGCCCAGCGGGGTGCCGGTGCCGTGCGCCTCGACCACGTCCACGTCGGCGGGGGTGAGTCCGGCGTTGGCCAGGGCGTGCCGGATGACGCGCTGCTGGGCGGGACCGTTGGGGGCGGTGAGCCGGCTGCTGGCGCCGTCCTGGTTGACGGCGGTGCCGCGGATCAGGGCGAGGACCGGGTGTCCGTGGCGGCGGGCGTCGGAGAGGCGCTCCAGCAGGAGCATGCCGACGCCCTCGCCCCAGCCGGTGCCGTCGGCGGTGGCGGCGAAGGACTTGCAGCGGCCGTCCCGGGCCAGGCCGCCCTGGCGGCTCATCTCGACGAATGGGACGGGTGTCGACATGACCATCGCGCCCCCGGCCAGCGCCAGGGTGCAGTCGCCGGCCCGCAGGGCCTGGGCGGCGAGGTGGATGGCGACCAGGGAGGAGGAGCAGGCGGTGTCGATGCTGACCGCCGGGCCCTCCAGGCCGAAGGTGTAGGCGACGCGGCCCGAGGCGACGCTGTCGGAGCTGCCGCTGCCGACGTAGCCGGCCACGTCGTCGGGGACCCGGCGCAGCCGTACCGCGTAGTCCTGGTACATCACTCCGGCGAAGACGCCGGTGCGGCTGCCGCGCAGGGTGGCGGGGTCGATGCCGGCCCGTTCGAACGCCTCCCAGGTGGTTTCCAGGAGGAGGCGCTGCTGCGGGTCCATGGCGAGGGCTTCGCGCGGGGAGATCCCGAAGAAGCCGGGGTCGAAGTGGCCGACGTCGTCAAGGAAGCCGCCGAGGGCGGTGTGGCTGGTGCCCTCGCGGAGTTGTTCGGGGTCGTTGAGGTGGTCCAGGTCCCAGCCGCGGTCGCGGGGGAAGCCGGTGATGGCGTCGGTCCCGTCGGTGACCAGGCGCCACAGGTCCTCGGGGGACCGTACGCCGCCGGGGTAGCGGCAGCTCATCGCGACGACCGCGATCGGTTCGCGGGCCGCTTCCTCGGCTTCGGTCAGGCGTCGGCGGGTGTGGTGCAGGTCCGCCGTCACGCGCTTGAGGTAGTCCCTCAGCTTGTCGTCGTTCACCATGGGGATCCGCCGTCCTGGTTCGCGTGTCGGGTCGGTGTCATGACAGGCCGAGTTCGTTGTCGATGAGGTCGAAGAGTTCGTCGTCGCTGGCGCCGTCCATGCGGTCCTCGATGGAGTCGGCGCCCGTGCCGTCGCGGCCGACCGTGGCGGCCGGGTCGAGGCGACCCAGGAGTTCCTGAAGCCGGGCGGCGAGCCGTTCGCGGTCCGCCGGGTCGTCGACGCCGCCGTCGAGGGCGCTTTCCAGGCTGTCCAGTTCGGCGAGGCCGGGGGCCGGTGCGGGTCCGGCGTCGGGGACCAGTTCGGCGGCGAGGTGTCCGGCGATCGCGGCCGGGGTGGGGTGGTCGAAGAGCAGGGTGGCCGGCAGTGGGTGGCCGGTGGCGGCGCGCAGCCGGTTGCGCAGTTCCACGGCGGTCAGCGAGTCGAAGCCGACCTCCAGCAGGCCGCGTCCGGGCTCGACGGCGGCCGGGCCGCTGTGGCCGAGGACCAGGGCGGCGTGGGAGCGGACCAGGTCGAGGAGGACCCGGCCGCGCTGGGTTTCGTTGAGGGATCCGAGCCTCTGCTTCAGTGCTTCGGGTCCGTCGGTGCCGGTGCCGGCGGCGGGGCCCGCGGCGCCGCGCCGGGCGGCGGGGCGTACCAGGCCGCGCAGCAGGGCGGGGACGCCGCCGCTCGCCGCCTGGGTGCGGACGGCCGCGGTGTCGAGCCGCAGCGGGAGGACCACGGGGTCGTCGAGGGTGCCGGCGGTGTCGAAGAGGGCGAGTGCCTGGGCGGGGTCGAAGGCGACGATGCCGCCGCGGGCGATCCGTCGTAGGTCGGCCTCGGTGAGGCCGCCGGTCATGCCGGTGCTGTTGGCCCACAGGCCCCAGGCGAGGGAGCGGCCGGGCAGTCCGTCGGCGCGGCGCCGGTGGGCGAGGGCGTCGAGGAAGGCGTTGGCGGCGGCGTAGTTGCCCTGGCCCATGCCGCCGAAGACGCCGGCGATGGACGAGAACACGACGAACTCCGTCAGCTCCATGCCCGCGGTGAGTTCGTGCAGGTTGACCGCCGCGTCCACCTTGGGGCGCAGGACGTCGCCGAGCTGTTCGGACGTCATGGTGGCGACGACGCCGTCGGCGAGGACGCCCGCGGCGTGCACCACCCCGGTCAGGGGGTGGGCGGCGGGCAGGGTGGCGAGCAGGGCGGCGAGGGCGTCGCGGTCGGCGGCGTCGCAGGCGGTGATCTCGGCGTGCGCGCCCAGGGCGGCGAGTTCGGCGAGGAGTTCCGCGGCGCCTTCGGCGGCGGGGCCGCTGCGGCTGGTGAGCAGCAGGTGCCGGACGCCGTGTTCGGCGGCGAGGTGGCGGGCGACGTGGGCGCCGATGGCGCCGGTGCCGCCGGTGATGAGGACGGTTCCGTCGCCGTCCCAGCCGGGGGTGCGTCCGGTGGCGGCCAGCGGTACGCGGGCCAGCCGGGCGATGTGGACGGCCCCGGCCCGGACCGCGAGCTGGGGTTCTCCGGAGGCGAGGGCCTCGGCGAGGACGGCGGGCGGGGCGGCGTGGGCGGCGTCGAGGTCCAGCAGGACGAAGCGGTCGGGGTTCTCGGTCTGGGCCGAGCGGACCATGCCCCAGAGTGCGGCCAGGGCCGGGTCCGGGACGTCGTCGCCGGTCACCGGGACCGCGCCGGAGGTGACCAGGACCAGCTTCGAACCGGTCAGGCGCTCCTCGGCCAGCCAGCCGCGCAGCAGCGCGAGGAGCGTGCCGAGGCCGTCGTGGACGGCGTCGCGCAGGGTGCCGGGCGGTGCGGACGGGGTGGTGGCGGGCGGACAGGGCGCCAGGACCAGCCGGGGCGCCGGGGTGCCGGCGTCGAGCAGGGCGGTCAGCGCGGCGAGGTCGGTGACCGCCCGGCCGGGCAGCGGTGCGGCGCCGGGACGGGGTGTGCCGGTACCGGTGCCGAGCACGGTCCAGGACTCGGGGCCGTGGACGGTGCCCGCCGCCGTGCCGGCGCGTGCGGGCAGGGGCTGCCACTCGGGGCGGAACAGCTCTTCGTGGTGTCCGGTGCGGGTGGCCTTGAAGCGGTCGGGCGAGACGGGCCGCAGCACGAGGGAGCGGGCCGAGAGGACCGGCCGCCCGGTGGCGTCGGTCGCCCGCACGGCGACGGCGTCGCGGCCGGTGGGGGTCAGCCGCAGCCGGAGTTCGGTGGCGCCGGAGGCGTGCAGGCGCACCCCGTTCCAGGAGAACGGCAGCCAGCCCTGCGCGGGACCCTCCAGTACGTCGAACGCCAGCGCGTGCAGGGCTGCGTCCAGGAGGGCCGGGTGCAGGCCGAACGCGGCGGCGTCCGGCTGCTGCCCGTCCGGCAGGGTGGCGACGGCGTACACCTCGTCGCCGAGCCGCCAGGCCGCGCGCAGGCCCTGGAACGAGGGCCCGTAGGCGAACCCGCCGCCCGCGAAGCGGTCGTACAGGCCTTCCGTGTCGAGCGGGACGGCACCGGGCGGCGGCCAGGCCTCGGGGGCGGCCGGGTCGTCCGGTGCGGTCGCCGGTACGGGTTCCCCGGCGGGGGTGAGCAGGCCGCTCGCGTGCCGGGTCCAGGGGGCGTCGGGGCCGTCGTCGGCGGCCCGGGCGTGGACGCTGAGCGGTCGGGTGCCGGAGGCGTCCGGGCTTCCGACGGTGAGCTGGAGTGCGACGGCACCGCCCGCCGGGAGCACCAGCGGTGCTTCCAGGGTCAGTTCCTCGACCTGGTCGCAGCCGACCTGGTCGCCCGCGCGGACCGCGAGTTCCAGGAAGGCGGTGGCGGGGAACAGCACGCCCTCGTAGACCCCGTGGTCGGCGAGCCAGGGGTGGGTGCGGACGGAGAACCTGGCGGTGAAGAGGAAGCCGTCGGAGTCGGCGAGTTCGGTGCCGGCGCCGAGCAGCGGGTGGTCGACCGCCATCAGTCCGGCGGCGGGCAGTCCGGCCGTGGCCGGGCCGCCCTCCAGCCAGTAGGCGTCGCGCTGGAAGGCGTAGGTCGGCAGGCCTGCGGCGGCGCGGGACGGGCCGCCGGGGTGCAGGGCCTGCCAGTCCACCGGGACGCCCGCGACGTGCAGCCGGGCCAGGGCGGCCGTCGCGGCGGGCCCCTCGGGCCGGTCCTTGCGCAGCAGTGGCACCAGCACGGGCCCGCCCGCGCCGTCGCCGGCACCGATGCCGCTCGCGGTGTCGGCGGTGTCGGCCAGGCAGTCCTGGCTCATGGCGGTGAGCGCGCCGTCGGGTCCGAGTTCGAGGTAGGCGGTGACGCCCTCGCGCTGCAGCCGGCGGATGCCGTCCTGGAACCGTACGGTGCCGCGCACGTGCTCCACCCAGTAGTCGGGGGAGCCGAACTGCTCGGCGGTGACCGGTTCGCCGGTCAGGTCGGAGAGGACGGGGACCGTGGCCGGGGCCGGCACGATGCGGGCGGCGACCTCGCGGAACCCTTCGAGCATCGGCTCCATCAAGGGCGAGTGGAAGGCGTGCGAGACTCGCAGCCGGCGGGTCTTGCGGCCGAGCGCGGCGAGCGCGCCCGCGATCTCGGCCACCGCCGCCTCGTCGCCGGAGATCACCGTCGAGGCCGGGCCGTTGACCGCGGCGACGCCGGCTTCCTTCTCGCGGCCCGCAAGCAGCGGCAGCACCTCCTCCTCCCCCGCGGCGACGGCGAACATCGCGCCACCCGCCGGGAGGGCCTGCATCAGCCGTCCCCGCGCGGCCACCAGCGCCGCCGCGTCGGGCAGCGTGAGCACCCCGGCGCAGTGCGCGGCGGCCAGTTCACCCACCGAGTGGCCGAACAGCAGGTCGGGGCGTACGCCCCAGTGCTCGACCAGCCGGAACAGCGCGACCCCGAGGGCGAACAGGGCGGGCTGGGTGTACTCGGTACGGTCCAGCAGTCCGTGGCCCGGGGCGCCGGGGGCCGCGTCGATCACCTCCCGCAGGGGGCGGTCCAGCAGCGGGTCGAGTTCGGCGCAGACCGCGTCGAAGGCGTCGGCGAACACGGGGAACCGGGCGTACAACTGCGCGCCCATGCCGGTCCGCTGGCTGCCCTGGCCGGGGAAGAGGAAGGCGGTCTTGCCGGCCGGGCCGGTGACGCCGCGCACCAGGTCCGCGGACGGCTCGCCGGCGGCGAGGGCGTCCAGCGCGTCCAGCAGGCTCTGCCGGTCCGTGCCGGTGAGGGCGGCCCGGTGCTCGAAGGCGCTGCGGTGCAGGGCCAGGGCGCGGCCCAGGTCGGCGACGGCGAGGTGCGGGGCGCCCGCCACGTACCGCAGCAGCCGCCCGGCCTGCTCCCGCAGCGCGTCCGCGCTCCGCCCGGACAGCAGCCAGGGCAGGGCGGGCGCGTCGGGGGCGGCCGGTTCGGTGACGGCGGCCCGTTCCTGCGCCGGGCCGGTCACGACGGCCGGGGCCGGGCCCCCCGGCAGGGCTGGTTCCGGTGCGTCCGTGGGCTGTTCGAGGATGGTGTGGGCGTTGGTGCCGCTGACTCCGAAGGAGGACACCGCGGCCCGGCGGGGCCGGCCGGTCTCCGGCCAGGGGGTGTCGTCGGTGAGCAGCCGGACCGCTCCGGCCGTCCAGTCCACGAAGGGCGTCGGGCTGTCGACGTGCAGGGTGCGCGGCAGCGCCCCGTGCCGCATGGCCTGGACCATCTTGATGATGCCGGCGACTCCGGCGGCGGCCTGGCTGTGGCCGATGTTCGACTTGAGCGACCCCAGCCACAGCGGCTGTGCGGCGCCGCGCTCGCGGCCGTAGGTGGCCAGCAGCGCCTGGGCCTCGATCGGATCGCCCAGCCGGGTCCCGGTGCCGTGCGCCTCCACCGCGTCCACCTCGGAGGCGGCCAGCCCGGCGTCGGCGAGCGCCGCCCGGATGACGCGCTGCTGGGAGGGGCCGTTGGGGGCGGTGAGGCCGTTGCTGGCGCCGTCCTGGTTGACGGCGGAGCCGCGGACGAGGGCGAGGACCGGGTGGCCGTTGCGCCGGGCGTCCGAGAGGCGTTCCAGGACGAGCAGTCCGGCGCCCTCGGCCCAGGAGGTGCCGTCGGCGGCGGCGGCGAACGGCTTGCAGCGGCCGTCCTCGGCGAGCACCCGCTGCCGGCTGAACTCCACGAAGGCGCCTGGTGTCGACATCACGGTCACCCCGCCCGCGAGGGCGAGCGAGCACTCGCCGGCCCGCAGCGACCGGGCCGCGAGGTGGACGGCGACCAGCGACGAGGAGCAGGCCGTGTCGACGGTGACCGCGGGCCCTTCGAGGCCGAGGCTGTAGGAGATCCGGCCGGAGGCGACGCTGCCCGCGCTGCCGATGCCGAGGTAGCCCTCGAACTCCTCGGAGGGCTCGGTGACGCGCGAGCCGTAGTCGTGGTGGCTGCATCCGACGAAGACGCCGCTGTCACTGCCCTTGAGGGACAGCGGGTCGATGCCGGCCCGCTCGAACGCCTCCCAGGAGAGTTCGAGGAGCAGCCGCTGCTGGGGGTCGATGGTCAGCGCCTCGCGCGGGGAGATCCCGAAGAAGGCGGGGTCGAAGCGGTCGGCGTCGTGGAGGAAGCCGCCTTCGCGGGCGTAGGTGCTGCCGACCCGTTCGGGGTCGGGGTCGTAGAGGCCGTCCAGGTCCCAGCCGCGGCCGGTGGGGAAGCCGGAGATGGCGTCCTGCCCGGTGGCGACGAGGTCCCACAGCTCTTCGGGGGTGCTGACGCCGCCGGGATAGCGGCAGCTCATGGCGACCACCGCGATGGCCTCGTCCTCGGCCACGGCCGCCGCCGGTACGGGTGCCCGTCCGGCGTCGGCGGGCGCCGCCGCGGTGTCGGTGCCCGGCAGTTCGCCGCGCAGGTGGCCGGCGAGGACGGTGGCGGTCGGGTAGTCGAAGGCGAGGGTCACCGAGAGGCGCAGTCCGGTGGCTTCGGCGAGCCGGTTGCGCAGGTCGACGGCGGTCAGCGAGTCGAAGCCGATGTCCTTGAACACCTGGTCGGGTCCCACCGCCTCGGGCCCGGGGTGGCCGAGCACGGCGGCGACTTCGGTGCGGACCAGGTCGAGGAGGGCCCGGTCGAGTTCGGCCGGGGGCAGGGCGGCCAGCCGCCGGGCCGTCGGCTCGGCGCCGTCGCCCGTACGGGACCCCTGCGCGGCGTCGCGTACGGCCCGCACCTCGGGCAGGTCGGCGAGGGCGGCACTGGGCCGCAGGGCGGTGAACGCCCGGGTGAAGCGGTCCCAGGCGAAGTCGGCGATGAGGACGGCGGTGTCATCGTGGTCGAGCGCCCGTTGCAGGGCGAGGGTGGCGGTGGCGGGGTCCATGGCGGGCAGGCCGTCGCGGATCAGCCGTTCGCTGACGGCTCCGGAGGCGAGGCTGTCGCCGCCCCACAGGCCCCAGGCGACCGAGGTGCCGGGGAGGCCGAGGTCGCGGCGGTGCCGGGCCAGGGCGTCGAGGTAGGCGTTGGCGGCGGCGTAGCTGCCCTGGCCGGTGCCGCCGAGGGTGCCGGCCAGTGAGGAGAACAGCACGAAGGCGGTGAGGTCGAGGTCGCGGGTGAGGGCGTCGAGGTTGCGGGCGCCGTCCAGCTTGGGGTGCAGGACGCCGGCCGCGCGCTCGGGGGTGATCGAGTCGATCACGCCGTCGTCGAGGACGCCCGCGGTGTGCAGCACGGCGCGCAGCGGGCGCTCGTCCGGTATGCCGGCGAGCAGGTCTGCGAGGGCTGCGCGGTCGGCGACGTCGCAGGCCGCCGCGGTGGCCTCGGCGCCGAGGGCGCGCAGTTCGGTGAGCAGGTCGGCCGCGCCGGGGGCGTGTTCTCCGCGGCGGCTGGTGAGCAGCAGGTGCGCGGTGCCGGTGCGGGCGAGGCGGCGGGCGATCTGGGCACCGAGGCCGCCGGTGCCGCCGGTGATGAGGACGGTGCCCTCGGGGGTCCAGTCGCGGGCCGGGGGCGTGTCGCCGAGCGGGGCGTGGACGAGCCTGCGGCCGAAGACGCCGGAGGCGCGTACCGCGAGCTGGTCTTCGCCGTCCGGGCCGGTGAGCGCTTCGGCCAGCCGGGTGGCGGCCCGGTCGTCGAGGCGTTGCGGCAGGTCCACCAGTCCCGCCCAGCGCTGCGGGTATTCGACCCCGGCGACCCCGCCGAGGCCCCAGACCAGGGCCTGGAGGGTGCTGTCGATCGGGTCGGAGCGGCCGACCGACACGGCGCCGCGGGTGGCGCACCAGAGCGGGGCGTCGGCGCCAAGGTCGCCCAGCGCCTGGAGGAGGCCGACGGTCAGGGTGAGCCCGAGGGGCAGGGCCGAGCCGTCGCCGTGCGGTTCTTCGGCCAGGGCGAGCAGGGACAGCACCCCGGCGGGCGGCCCGCCTGCCCGTTCGTGCGCTTCGCGCAGCTGTACGGCGAACCGGGCCCGGTCGGTCGCGTCGGGGCCCGCTTCGACGAGGACCGGTACAGCGCCGTGTCCGCGCAGGGCGTCCGTGGCGAAGGCGACGGCCGGGTGGGCGGTGTGACCGGCCGGGGTGACGACGAGCCAGTTCCCGGTGAGGCGGGCCGGTCCGGCGGTCGGCAGGGGCTTCCAGGCGACCCGGTAGCGCCAGCTGTCGGCGGTCCGGTCGCTGTGCCGGCCGCGCGCCCAGTCGGCGAGGGTGGGCACCAGGGAGGCGAGGGCGGCGCGCAGTTCGCCGTTTTCGACGCGCAGGGTGGTGGCGAGGGCGTCGAGGTCTCCGTGGTCGACCGCCTCCCAGAACCCGGAGTCGGCCGGGCCGGTGCCGGCCGCGGCGACGGCGGCGGACGGGTCGGGGGTGACGGGGTCGAGCCAGTAGCGCTGCTCCTGGAAGGCGTACGTGGGCAGCGGCCGGGTGCGGGCGCCTGTCCCGGCGAACACCGCCTCCCAGTCCACCGGCACTCCGCGCACCTGGAGTTCGGCGAGCGAGGTGAGGAAGCGGGCTTGGCCGCCCTCGGTGCGGCGCAGCGTGCCGACGACGGCTCCGCCGGAGGCCCCGGCGGCCTCGACGGCCTGCTGGATCCAGACGGTCAGGGCGGGGTGGGTGCTGCATTCGACGAAGGTGTGGTGGCCGTCGGCGATCAGCGCGTCGACGGCCCGCCCGAACTCGACGGGCCGGCGCAGGTTGTCGTACCAGTACGCGGCGTCCAGGCCGCGGGTGTCGAGCGGGCCGCCGGTGACCGTGGAGTAGAAGGGGACGTCGGAGGTGCGGGGCGCGGTGCCGGCGAGGAGGGTGAGCAGTTCCTCCCGGATCTCCTCCACCTGCGCGGAGTGCCCGGCGAATTCCACGCCGGGGACCGGCCAGGTCAGCACGCCCGCCTCGGAGTACTGTGCGCACAGCCGCTCCAGGGCGGCGGGGTCGCCGGAGACGGTGACCGAGGTCGGCCCGTTGACGGCGGCGACGTCGAGGGCGCCGTCGTAGGCGGCGAGGGCGTCCCGTACGGCGTCGGCCGACAGGGGTACGAACAGCATGCCGCCGCGGCCGGTCAGGGCCAGCAGGGCCCGGCTGCGCAGGGCGACGATGCGGGCCGCGTCCTCCAGCGAGAGCGCGCCGGCCACACAGGCGGCGGCGATCTCGCCCTGGGAGTGGCCCACGACGGCGTCGGGGGTGACGCCGTGCGCCCGCCACAGCTCGGCCAGCGAGACCATCACGGCGAACAGCACCGGCTGGACCACGTCCACCCGGTCCAGCGGGGGCGCGCCGGGTTCGTCCCGCAGGACCGCGAGCGGCGACCAGTCCAGGTGCGGGGCGAGGGCGCGTTCGCAGGCTTCGATCCGGTCGGCGAACACCGGTGCGTGCAGCAGGAGTTCGCGGGCCATACCGGCCCACTGGGAGCCCTGGCCGGGGAAGACGAAGACCGTCCGGGACGCTCCGGCGACGGTGCCTTGGGCCAGGCCGGGAGCGCGCTCGCCGGCGGCCAGCGCGGCCAGACCGTCCAGCAGGGCGGCCCGATCCTCGCCGACGACGGCGGCGCGGTGGTCGAAGGCGGTCCTGGTGGTCGCCAGCGAGTAACCGACGTCGGCGGACGGTATCTCCGGGTGCTCCGTCAGGTGCGCGTGCAGCCGGGCCGCCTGGGCCCGCAGGGCCTCGGCGCCGGCCCCGGACAGCACCCACGGCACGGCGACGGGCACGGCCTGCGGGTCGGGTGCGCCTGCGTCGGCGGGCACCGACTGGGCTGCTAAGGCTGCGGATTCGACCGATGCGGGCCCGCCCGACGCGGCCCCGGCCGGTACCGACTCGGCGGGCGGCTGCTCGATGATCACGTGGGCGTTGGTGCCGCTGAGGCCGAACGAGGACACCCCGGCCCGGCGCGGGCGTCCCGTCTCCGGCCAGGGGGTGGCCTCGGTGAGTAGGGCGACGGCGCCGGCCGTCCAGTCGACGTTCGGGGTCGGCCGGTCGACGTGCAGGGTCTGCGGCAGCTGCCCGTGCCCTATGGCCAGCACCATCTTGATGATGCCACCGACCCCGGCGGCGGCCTGGGTGTGCCCGATGTTCGACTTCAGCGACCCCAGCCACACCGGCCGCCCCTCGGGCCGGTCCTGGCCGTACGTGGCCAGCAGCGCGTCGGCCTCGATCGGGTCACCGAGCCGGGTGCCGGTGCCGTGGGCTTCGACGGCGTCCACGTCGGCGGCCGACAGGCGGGCGTTGGCGAGCGCGTCGCGGATCACCCGCTGCTGGGCCAGGCCGCTGGGCGCGGTGAGCCCGTTGCTCGCGCCGTCCTGGTTGATCGCCGAGCCGCGCAGCACCGCGAGGACCGGGTGGCCGTTGCGGCGGGCGTCCGAGAGGCGTTCCAGGACCAGCAGGCCGACGCCCTCGGCCATGCCGAAGCCGTCCGCGGAGGCCGCGAAGGACTTGCAGCGCCCGTCCTCGGCGAGGCCGCGCTGCCGGCTGAAGCCGGTGAAGGAGAGTGGGGTGCCCATCACGGTGGCGCCGCCCGCCAGGGCCAGCCGGCATTCACCCGAACGCAGCGACTGCGCGGCCAGGTGGACCGCCACCAGCGACGAGGAGCAGGCGGTGTCCACGGTCACGGCAGGCCCCTGGAGGCCCAGTTGGTAGGAGACCCGGCCGGACAGCACGCTGGTGGAGATGCCCGCGATGAACAGGCCCTCCAGTTCCTCGGGGACGTCCCGCAGGTTGCCGCCGTAGCCCTGGTAGGAGGCGCCGGCGAAGATGCCGGTGGGGGTGCCGCGCAGGGAGGTCGGGTCGATGCCGGCGCGTTCGATCGCCTCCCAGGAGGTGGCGAGCAGCAGCCGCTGCTGCGGATCCATGGCGCGTGCCTCGCGCGGCGAGATGCCGAAGAAGGCGGGGTCGAAGCGGTCCGCGTCGCGGACGAACCCGCCCGCGGCGGCGTAGCTCCTGCCGGGCCGGTCGGGGTCCGCGTCGTAGAGGGCGTCGAGGTCCCAGCCGCGGTCGTCGGGCAGGCTGGAGACCGCGTCGCGCCCGTCGGCGACCAGCCGCCACAGCTCCTCGGGGGTGCGGACCCCGCCGGGGTAGCGGCAGCTCATGGAGACGATGGCGATCGGGTCGTCGTCCGCGGCGGCCACGATCGCGGGGGGCGGGCCGACCGCGGCGGGGGCCGCGGCGGCGCCGAGCAGTCCGGTCTCCAGGTGCCGGGCGAGGGCCGTGGCGGAGGAGTAGTCGAAGACGACGGTGACGGGCAGCCGCAGGCCGGTGGCGGTGTTGAGGCGGTTGCGCATGTCCACGGCGGTCAGCGAGTCGAAGCCCAGGTCGCGGAAGGCCCGGCCGGGGGCGACGGCGTCCGGCGAGTCGTGCCCGAGGACGGCGGCGGCGTGCGTGCGGACCAGGTCGACGAGCACCCGGGTCCGCTCGGCCGCCGGCAGCGGCTCCAGCCGCTCGCGCAGCTCGGCGGAGGCCCCCGCGGTCCTGGCCGCCCCGTCGGGCTCCGGTTCGGCGGCCAGCGCGGAGCGGACCTCGGGGAGTTCGGCGATCAGCGGGCTGGGGCGCGCCGAGGTGAAGACGGTCGCGAAGCGCTCCCAGTCGATGTCGGCGACCACGACCACCGTCTCGTCGTGGTCCAGGACCTGCTGGAGCCCGCTGATCGCGGTGGCGGGCGGCATGAAGAGCACGCCGTGGCCGCGCAGGGTCTCCTCGACGAGTGCGGCGGCCATCCCGGCGCCGCCCTCGGGGTTCCAGATCCCCCACACGACGGAGGTCGCGGCGAGGCCGCGGCTCCGGCGGTCCTCGGCGAGGCCGTCGAGGTAGGCGTTGGCGGCGGCGTAGGCGCCGTGGACGGCGCTGCCCCACACCCCGGAGATGGAGGAGAACAGCACGAACGCGTCGAGTGTGTCCCTGTCGAACAGCAGGTCCAGGTTCCGTGCCCCGCCGGCCTTGGCGTGCAGGGTCTCGGCGAACTCGGCGAGGTCGGTGTCGGGCAGCGGCACCAGCGACCCGGCGCCGGCGGCGTGGAAGACGGTGCCGATCCGGTGGCCGTCGCCTTCGAGGCCGTCCTTCAGGGCGCGCAGCGCTTCCAGGTCGGCGACGTCGCAGGCGGCCACGGTGACGCGGGCACCGAGCGCGGCGAGTTCCTCGGAGAGCTCGGGCGCGCCGGGCGCGTCCGGGCCGCGCCGGCTGACCAGCACCAGGTGTCCGGCGCCGCGCCGGGCCAGCCAGCGGGCGATCTGCGCGCCGATACCGCCGGTGCCGCCGGTGATGAGCACGGTGCCCCCGGGCCGCCAGTCGCGCCGCGGCGCGCTGTCCCCCAGGGCGGACCGGACCAGCCGGCGGCCGTGGCAGGCGGTGGCGCGTACGGCGACCTGGTCCTCGTCCCCGATCCCGCCGGCCAGGACCCGGCACAGGCGTGCGGCGGTGTCGGTGTCCAGGGTCTCCGGGAGGTCGATCAGACCGCCCCAGCGCTGTGGGAACTCCAGTGCGGCGACCCGGCCCAGACCCCAGAGGAGGTGCTGCGGGGCGCTGACCGGGCTGCCGGTGTCCTCGCCCGCGACCGATACCGCGCCCCGGGTCGCCCACCACAGCGGGGCGTCGATCCCGGCGTCGCCCAGGGACTGCACCAGGGCCAGGCTGAGCGCGGTGCCCAGGGGGACGGAGGGGTGGGCGGAGTGCGGGCGTTCGTCGAGGCCCAGCAGCGACAGCACCCCGGCCGCCTCACCGGGCAGCGCGTCGAGAGCCGTGCGGAGCCGGTCGGCCAGTACGGTCCGGTCGGCCTCCGCCTCGGCGAGCCGTACGCGGACCACGGCGGCCCCGGCCCGCTCCAGAACGTCGGCGATGGCCTCCGCGCGGCGCGCCGCGTCCTCGGACTGGCCCTCCGAGGACAGGACGAGCCAGGTGCCGCCCAGGGCGGCCGGGGGGGCCTCGGGCAGGGCGCGCCAGGTCACCCGGTAGCGCCAGGAGTCGGCGACCGAGCGCTCGGTGCGGGCGGTGCGCCAGCCGGCGAGCGCGGGCAGCACCACGTTCAGCGGGTCCTCGGGGGTCACCCCGAGGGTGGTGGTGAACCGGTCCAGGTCGCCCCCGCCCAGGGCCTCCCAGAAGTCGTCGTCCCCGGAGGCCGTGCCGGAGGTGCCGCCGGCCGCCGGGCCGGTGTCCTCCAGCCAGTACGGACGGCGCTGGAACGGGTAGGTGGGCAGCGGGACGCCGTCCGTGCGGTGTCCGGCGAACACCCGCTCCCAGTCGGGCGGCAGCCCGCCCGTGTGGGCCTCTCCGAGGGAGGTCAGGAAGCGGTCGAGGCCTCCCTCGCCGCGCCGGAGCGTGCCCACGACCACGGCGGGGCCCTGTGCGGAGTCGGCGGCACCGGCCGCGTCGGCGCTCTGCTGCACGCCGAAGGTGAGCACGGGGTGCGGGCTGGGCTCCACGAAGAACCGGAAGCCCTCCCCGAGCAGCGTGTCCGTGGCGTTGCCGAACTCGACGGTCTGCCGGAGGTTGCGGTACCAGTACTCCGCATCCAGAGCCTTCGTATCCAGCCAGCCACCCGTCACCGTCGAGAAGAACGGCACCGAACCCGAGCCCGGCGCCACCCCGGCCAGATCCGCGAGCAACTGCTCACGAATCTCCTCCACATGCGAAGAATGCGAGGCGTAATCGACCTCGATCAGGCGCGCCCGCACCCCCTCCTCCACGAACTCCGCCACCAGTTCCGCGACCGCGTCCGCATCACCCGACACCACCGTGGACGAAGGTCCGTTCACCGCCGCCACCGACAGACGACCATCCCACCCGGCGATCCGCTCCCGTACCGCGTCCACCGGCAGCGGCACCGACGCCATCCCACCCCGACCCGCCAACACCCCCACCGCACGCGAACGCAACGCCACCACCCGAGCCCCATCCTCCAGGCTCAAACCACCCGCCACACACGCAGCCGCGATCTCACCCTGCGAATGCCCCACCACCGCATCCGGAACAACACCGAACGACCGCCACACCTCCGCCAACGACACCATCACAGCCCACAACACCGGCTGCACCACATCAACCCGCCCCAGCAACTCCCCCGACCCCAACGCCTCCACCAACGACCAATCCACAAACGGCGACAAAGCCCGCTCACACTCCGCCATCCGCCCCGCAAACACCACCGACCCAGCCAGCAGCTCCACAGCCATCCCCACCCACTGCGAACCCTGACCCGGAAACACCAACACCGTGCGGCCCGACGAGACGCCGTCGCCCCGCACCAGCCCCGGCACCGACCGGCCCTCGGCCAGCGCCCTGACCCCGTCGAGCAGTTGCTCCGGGCCGGTGCCCACGATCACGGCCCGCCGCTCGAAGGCCGTACGCGTGAGGGCGAGGGCGCGGCCGGTCCCGCCGGCCCGCAGGGGTCCGGGGCGGGTGCCCAGGTGCGTCAGCAGCCGGGACGCCTGCTCCCGCAGCGCCTCCTCGGTGCGCCCGGACAGCACCCAGGGGAGCGGGTGCGCGTCCGTACCCGCCGCGGTTCCGGCTTCGGCCGCCGGTTCGGCCTCCTCCGCCGGGGCCTGTTCCAGGATCAGGTGCGCGTTGGTGCCGCTGACGCCGAAGGCGGACACCCCGGCGCGGCGCGGACGGCCCCGGTCGTCCCAGACGCGGGCCTCGGAGAGCAGTTCCACGGCGCCCGACGACCAGTCCACCATCGGTGTCGGCCGGTCAGCGTGCAGGGTCCGGGGCAGTTCGCCGTGCGCCATGGCCAGCACCATCTTGATGACGCCGCCCACCCCCGCCGCCGCCGAGGTGTGGCCGATGTTCGACTTCAGCGAGCCCAGCCACAGGGGCTGCCGGGCCGGCCGCCCCTGACCGTACGTCGCCAGCAGGGCCTGCGCCTCGATGGGGTCGCCGAGGGTGGTGCCGGTGCCGTGCGCCTCCACCACGTCCACCTCGGACGCCGTCAGGCCCGCGTCCGCGAGCGCCGCCCGGATGACCCGCTGCTGCGACGGGCCGCTGGGCGCGGTCAGGCCGTTGCTGGCGCCGTCCTGGTTGGTGGCCGAACCACGGACCACGGCCAGCACCGGGTGCCCGTTGCGCCGGGCGTCCGAGAGGCGTTCCAGCAGCAGGACGCCGACGCCCTCGGACCAGCCGGTGCCGTCCGCACCGGCGCCGAACGCCTTGCAGCGGCCGTCGGCCGACAGCGCGCGCTGCCGGCTGAACGCCACGAACGCGTCGGGGGTCGCCATCACCGACACCCCGCCGGCCAGGGCCAGCGTGCAGTCGCCCGCCCGCAGCGCCCGGATCGCCAGGTGCAGGGCGACCAGCGAGGACGAGCAGGCCGTGTCGACGGTCACCGCGGGCCCTTCGAGTCCCAGGGTGTAGGCGATCCGGCCGGAGACCACGCTGCTCGCGGTGCCGGTGTCCAGCAGGCCCTGGACGTCGGGGAGGTGGCGGGAGCCGGCGCCGTAGCCGTTGCCGATCGCCCCGAGGAAGACGCCGGTGCCGGTGCGCCGCAGCGCGCGGGGGTCGATGGCGGCCCGTTCGACGGCCTCCCAGGCGGTCTCCAGCACCAGCCGCTGCTGGGGGTCCGTGGCCAGCGCCTCGCGCGGCGAGATCCCGAAGAATTCGGCGTCGAACTCGGCGGCGTCGTGCAGGAATCCGCCGTGCCGGGTGTAGGAGGTGCCGGGCCGCTCGGGGTCCGGGTCGTAGAGGCCGTCCAGGTCCCAGCCGCGGTTAACCGGCCAGCCGGACACCGCGTCGGCGCCGCGTCTCACCAGGTCCCACAGCAGTTCGGGCGTGTGGGCGCCGCCGGGGTAGCGGCAGGCCATCGAGACGATGGCGATCGGTTCGTGGCGGGCCTGCTCGGCCTCGCGCAGCTGCCTCCGGGCGTCACCGAGGTCCGCGGTGGCGCGCCTGAGGTAGTCGAGCAGCTTCTTGTCGTCGGACATCGGGTCCAGCTCTCTCTCAGGCGTTGCCGAAGTTGTTGTCGAGCAGGGCGAACAGTTCGTCCGCCGTAGCGGTTGCGGTGTCCTCGGCGGGTGCGGGCGGTGGGGTCCCGCCGTCCGGGGCGGCTCCGCGCCGGCCCCAGCCGCGCAGCAGCGCGTCCAGTCGTTCGCCGACCCCGTCGGTACCGGCCGCTCCGGGCGGCACGGCCGCGAGGAGCACGGCCAGCCGGTCCAGTTCGGCCAGCAGCGGCGAGGGCGGTGCGGGCGCGGCGGAGAGCTCCGCATCCAGGTGTGCGGCGAGTGCGTCGGGCGTCGGGTGGTCGAAGACGACCGTCGGCGGTACGGGCAGCCCGGTCGCCTCGACCAGTACGTTCCGGAACCGCACCGCGAGCATCGAGTCGAAGCCGACCTCGGAGAAGGAGCGCTCCGCGCGGACCGGACCGGTGCCGGGATGGCCCAGGACCGCGGCGGCGTGCCGGATGACCAGGTCGAGTACGGCCTGACGGCGGGCCTGCCGGTCCAGCGGGGCCAGCCGGGCGGCCAGGAGGACGGCGGGGGTGTCCTCGTCGTCGCCCGCGGCCGCGCCCGACTCTACGGGCTCGACAGGCTCGACGGGCTCCGTTGGGGTACGGGGGACCGTGGCGGCCGTCCGGCCGGGGGTGGGCAGCCAGTACCGGTCGCGCTGGAAGGGGTAGGTGGGCAGCAGGAAGGGTGTGGCGTCCGGGTCGGCGGTTCCCGTCCAGGGCGTCCAGTCCACCGGGCCGCCGCCGCTCGCCCACGCTTCGGTCAGGGAGGCCAGCAGGCGGTCCCGGCCGCCGTCGCCGCGGCGCAGCGTGCCGACCGCCGCCACCTCCCGGCCGGCGTCGTCGGCCACCGCCTCGATCCCGGCGAGCAGCACCGGATGCGGGCCGACCTCCACGAACAGGGTGTGGCCCGCGTCCACCAGGGTGCGGGTCGCGCCGACGAAGTCGACCGGCTCGCGCAGGTTGCGGTACCAGTAGGCGGCGTCGAGCGATTCTCCGGCGACCGGTTCGCCGGTCACCGTCGAGCAGAGCGGGACGGCCGAGGCCCGCGGGCGGATCCCGGCGAGGGCTTCGCGCAGTTCGTCCTCGATCTCGGCGACCTGGGCCGAGTGCGCCGCGTAGTCCACCGGGATCGCCCGGGCTCGTACGCCTTCCCGCTCGCAGGCTTCGAGCAGGGCGGCCAGCTCCTGCGGCTCTCCGGCGACGACCACGGCCGCCGGGCCGTTGACCGCGGCCACGCCCACGCGTCCGCCGTCGGGCAGCAGGCGGGCGGTCCGCTCGGCGGAGGCGGCGACCGACACCATGCCGCCGCGCCCGGCCAGCCGCAGCAGCGCCCGGCTGCGCCGTGCCACCACGAGGGCCGCGTCGTCGAGCGAGAGCGCTCCGGCGACGCAGGCGGCGGCGATCTCGCCCTGGCTGTGTCCGACGACCGCGTCGGGGGTGACCCCGGTGGCCCGCCAGTGCGCGGCGAGCGCCACCATCACGGCGAACAGCACCGGCTGGACGACGTCCACGCGGTCGAGCGAGGGTGCGCCGGGCGCGCCGCGGAGCACCTCGGTCAAGGACCAGTCGGTGTGCGGGGCGAGGGCGCGTTCGCAGGCGGCGATCGTGGCGGCGAACGCCTCGGAGGTGTCGAGCGCGGCCACGGCCATCCCGGCCCACTGCGCGCCCTGGCCGGGGAAGACGAAGGCGGTACGGCCGCCGCGCGCCCGGTCCTGCACGGCGTCGGGCGCGGGTTCGCCGGCGGCGAGGGCGTCCAGCCAGCCGAGGAGCGCGTCGCGGTCGCGGCCGGTGGCGGCGGCCCGGAACGGCAGGGCGGGGCGGGTGGTGGCGAGCGCGCGGGCCGCTCCGGCGGCGTCCCGGCCGCCGTCGGCGCGCAGGTGCTCGGCCAGCCGGCGGGCCTGGCGGCGCAGGGCCGCGGGGGTCATGGCGGACAGCAGCCACGGCACGGTTTCCGCGGTGGCCCCCGTGGCTTCGGTGTCCGCGACGTCGCCGGACCGTTCGTCGGGCGCGCCTTCGGCCGGCGGGGCGCTGTCGGCGGGGGCTTCCTCAAGGATGGCGTGCGCGTTGGTGCCGCTCATGCCGAAGGCAGAGACCCCGGCCCGGCGCGGCCGGTTCCCGTCCGGGGCGTCCCAGGGGCGGGCTTGCGCGAGCAGCCGCACCGCGCCGGCCGACCAGTCGACCCGGCTCGACGCCTCCTGGGCGTGCAGGGTGCGGGGCAGGACGCCGTGGCGGAGGGCGAGGACGGTCTTGATGACCCCGGCGACCCCTGCGGCGGCCTGGGTGTGCCCGATGTTCGACTTCAGCGACCCCAGCCACAGCGGCCGCCCCTCGGGCCGGTCCTGGCCGTACGTGGCCAGCAGGGCCTGGGCCTCGATGGGGTCGCCGAGTACGGTGCCGGTGCCGTGGGCCTCGACCAGGTCGATGTCGGTACCGGCCAGTCCGGCGGTGGCGAGCGCGGCCTTGATGACCCGCTGCTGTGCGAGACCGCTGGGGGCGGTCAGGCCGTTGCTGGCGCCGTCCTGGTTGACCGCGGTGCTGCGGACGAGGGCGAGGACCGGGTGCCCGAGGCGGCGCGCGTCGGAGAGGCGTTCCACGAGCAGCACGCCCACGCCCTCGCCCCAGCCGGTGCCGTTCGCGCCTTCGGCGAAGGAGCGGCAGCGGCCGTCGGGCGAGAGCCCCTGTTGACGGCTGAACTCGACGAAGACGTCCGGGCTCGCCATCACCGCGGCGCCGCCGACCAGAGCGAACGAGCAGTCCCCGGCGCGCAGCGCCTGCCCGGCCAGGTGCAGGGCCACCAGCGAGGACGAGCAGGCCGTCTCGACGGTCACGGCGGGGCCGCCGAGTCCAAGGGTGTAGGAGATGCGACCGGACGCGACGCTGGTGACGGTGCCGCTCAGCAGGTGCCCCTCGACCTCGTCGGACGGGTTCTGCGGGCCGGTTCCGTAGCCCTGGGTCGCGACGCCGACGTAGACGCCGCCCTCGCTGCCGCGTACCGACGCGGGGTCGAGTCCGGCCCGCTCCAGCGCCTCCCAGCTGGTCTCCAGCAGCAGCCGCTGCTGCGGGTCCATGGCCAGGGCTTCGCGCGGCGAGACGCCGAAGAACTCCGCGTCGAACTCGGCCGCCCCGTCCAGGAATCCGCCTCCGGTGGTGTAGAAGGTCCCGGGGTGCAGGGGGTCGGGGTCGTAGAGGGTGTCCAGCGACCAGCCGCGGTCGGCGGGCAGCGCGGCGACCGCGTCCACCCCGTCGTCCACCAGCCGCCACAGGTCCTCGGGCGAGCGGACGCCGCCGGGGAAGCGGCAGGCCATCGAGACGATGGCCAGCGGCTCGTCGTCCACCGCGGGTCCGGCCGGGCCGCCGACGGCCGCGGCTTCGGCTTCGGTGTCGCTCAGTCCGTCGAAGAGGTGCACGGCGAGGGCGGCTGCCGTCGGGTGGTCGAAGACGGAGGTGAGGGCCAGCGGCAGGCCGGTGACCTCGACCAGCCGGTTGCGGAGTTCGACGGCGGTGAGCGAATCGAAACCCGCCTCCCGGAAGGGGCGTTCGGCCGCGAACTCGCCCGCCGACTCGTGGCCCAGCACCGCCGCCGCCTCGCTGCGGACCAGTTCCGTCAGCAGCTTGCGGCCCTCCGGCCCGGACAGCCGCTCCAGCCGCTGCCGCCACGACGGGTCGCCGCCCGTACCGGCTCCGGCGGGGGCGTCCGCGGCGGGGCCGCCGTCCGGCGGCGGGGTCTCCGCGGCGGCCGGCAGTCCGCGCAGCAGCGCACTGGCGCGCACGGATCCGAAGGTGGGAGCGAAGCGGCTCCAGTCGACCTCGGCGACCACCGCTTCGGTCTCGTCCAGGTCCAGTGCCAGCCCGAGCGCGGCGAGGGCCGCCGCGGGGTCCATCGGCACCAGGCCGTGGCGGCGCAGGCCGTCCCCGGTGGCGCCGTCGGCCATGCCCGCGCCGGACCAGGGGCCCCAAGCCACCGAGGCCGCCGTCAGGCCGCGGCCGCGGCGCGCCGCGGCCAGGCCGTCCAGGTAGGCGTTGGCCGCCGCGTACGCGCCCTGACCGCCGCTGCCCCAGGTGGCCGAGATCGAGGAGAACAGCACGAACGCGTCGAGTCCGACGCCCTCGAACAGGGCGTCCAGGTGCGCCGCGCCCCGCGTCTTGGCCGCCGTGTCCGCGGCCAGCTCCTCCGGGGTGCAGTCGGCGAGCGGGGTGTCGGAGGTCAGTCCCGCGGTGTGCACCACGGCCTGTACGGTGTCGTCCTCGGCGCGCAGTCGCGCCAGGACCCCTTCCAGTGCGGTCCGGTCGGCGACGTCGCAGGCCAGTACGGTGCTCCGGGCCCCGAGCTCCGCCAGCGCGGCGACGAGGGCGTCGACTCCCGGCGCCTCGGGCCCGCGCCGGCTCAGCAGTACGAGGTGCTCCGCGCCGCGCTCCGCCAGCCAGCGCGCCACCTGGGCGCCGAGGCCTCCGGTGCCTCCGGTGACGAGGACCGTGCCGCGCGGGGTCCACGGTGCGGGCCCGGGCGCCGCGGGTCCCGGTGCGGGGACGAGGCGGCGGCCCAGGAGTCCCGGCGCGCGTACGGCCACCTGGTCCTCGCCGTCGTGTCCGGCCAGCACCGCGCACAGCCCTTCCAGCACGGGTCCGTCCAGCAGCTCCGGCAGGTCGACCAGGCCGCCCCAGCGCCGCGGGTGCTCCAGCGCCGCAACCCGGCCCAGGCCCCACACCTGGGCCTGCTCGGGGCGGACCGGTGTGGTGCCGTCGACCGCCACCGCACCGCGGGTGGCGCACCACAGGGGTGCGTCGATGCCGCTTTCGCCCAGGGCCTGGAGCAGCAGCAGGGTCCCGGTCAGGCAGGCGTCCAGCGTGCGCAGCCGCGGATGGGTTCCCTCGGCCAGGCCCAGCAGCGACAGGACGCCATCCAGGGCGCCGAACTCCGGTAACAGTGCGGCCAGTTCCGTCCGTTCGACGGTAGCCCCGACCCGGATCACGACCACGTCGGCGCCGTGTCCGGCGAGGGCCTGTTCGCAGGCGAGCGCGGTGTCCTCGGCGCCGGGTCCGTCCGGGGTGACGAGCAGCCAGCGGCCGGAGAGCCGGGCCTCGGCGGGCGCAGTGAGCTGCTGCCACGCGATGCGGTAGCGCTGCGGTCCGGCCGGGGCCTCGATCGCCCGGCGGGAGCGCCAGGCTGCGGGGGCCGGGTCGAGGGCGGCTTCCGGCCAGAAGCGCCTGCGCTGGAAGGCGTAGGTGGGCAGGTCGACCCGTCGTACGTCGGTGCCGCTCCAACCCGCCGACCAGTCCACCGGTACGCCGTGCAGGTGCAGCGAGGCGAGTGCGGTGCGGACCGCGTCGGTCTCGGCCCGGCCGTCGCGCAGCAGCGGCACCGTCCGGTGGGCGCTGGAAGCGGAGGCGGAAACGGTATCGGTGCCAGGGGCGGCTTCTTCGGGACCGGCTTCGGGGTCGGCGAGGCAGGTGTGCAGCATGCCGGACAGCACGCCGCCGGGGCCGAGTTCGAGGAACGTCGTCGCACCCTCGGCCCGCAGCCGGCGGGCCCCCGCCAGGAAGCGGACGGTGTCCCGTACGTGGCGCACCCAGTGGTCCGGGGAGCGGAGTTCGGCGGCCGTGGCCGTCCGGCCGGTCAGGTTGGAGATGATCTCGATGCCGGGCGCGTGGTAGGTCAGCGACTCGGCCACGTCCCGGAACGCGTCGAGCATCCCGTCCATCCGGGCGGAGTGGAAGGCGTGGCTCACGCTGAGGCGCCGGGTGCGCCGGCCGCGGGAGCGGAACACCCCGGCCAGCCGCCTTACCGCGTCCTCGTCGCCGGACAGGACTACGGAGAAGGGCCCGTTGACGGCAGCGACGTCCACCGCGCCCCGCTCCGGGTCCTGCCCGGCGCGGGCCGCGAGGCCGTCGTGCAGGGCCTGGCGCACTTCCTCCTCCGTGGCCTCCACGGCCACCATCGCTCCGCCCGCGGGCAGCGCGTCCATCAGCCGGCCCCGGGCCGCGACCAGCGCGCAGGCGTCGGCGAGGTCCAGTACGCCCGCGGCGTGGGCGGCGGCGAGCTCGCCGATGGAGTGCCCCATCAGCAGGTCGGGCCGCACGCCCCAGTGCCGGACGAGCCGGAACAGGGCCGTTTCCAGGGCGAACAGCGCGGGCTGGGTGTACCGGGTGCGGTCGAGGAGCTCCGCCCCGGGGGTTCCGGGCGCGGCGAACAGGATGTCGCGCAGGGGCAGGTCGAGGTGCGGGTCGAGCCCGGTCAGCACCTCGTCGAGGGCATCGGCGAACACCGGGTCGTCGCGGTAGAGCCCGGCGCCGGCCCCGGCCCGCTGGCTGCCCTGTCCCGGGAAGAGGAAGGCGGTCCGGCCGGAGTGCCCGGCGCGGCCGGTGAGCAGCCGGCCCGCCGTGGTGCCCCGCGCGAGGGCGGTCAGTGAGCGCCGGACGGACGCCCGGTCCTGCCCCAGGACGGCGGCCCGGTGTTCGAGCGGGGCGCGGCCGGTGACCAGCGAGTAGGCGACGTCGGCCAGTTCGAGGTCCGGGTCGGCGTCGAGCCGGCCCACCAGCCGGTCCGCCTGCGCCCGCAGCGCCTCCGGCGTTCTGGCCGACAGCAGCAGCGGCACGGGCGGGCCGGTCCGGCGGGCGGTGGGCGTGGTCGCGGTGACCGCGGCGACGGCCGCGGTGGCAGTGGCGCCATGGGTGCCGGTCTCGTCCGCGGTGCCGGTGTCGGCCGGGTCCGGGGCAGGCACGACCGCGATGACGGGCGCCTGCTCGATGATCGCGTGCGCGTTGGTCCCGCTGATGCCGAACGACGACACGCCCGCCCGGCGCGGGCCCCCGGTCCGCGGCCACGGGGTGTGCCCGGTGAGCAGCCGGATCGCGCCACCGGACCAGTCGACGTGCGGGTTCGGCGCATCCGCGTGGAGGGTGCCCGGGAGTTCGCCGTGGCGGATGGCCAGCACCATCTTCATCACCCCGGCCACCCCGGCCGCGGCCTGGGTGTGCCCGATGTTCGACTTCACCGAGCCGAGCCACAGCGGCCGGTCCGCGGGGCGGTCGGGCCCGTGCACGGCTTGGAGGGCCTGCGCTTCGATCGGGTCGCCGAGCCGGGTCCCGGTGCCGTGGGCCTCGACCGCGTCGATCTGGTCGGCACGCAGCGCCGCGTCGGCGAGCGCGGCCCGGATGACCTGCTGCTGGGAGGGTCCGTTGGGGGCGGTGAGCCCGTTACTGGCGCCGTCCTGGTTCACGGCGGTGCCGCTGATCAGCGCGAGGACCGGGTGGCCGTGGCGCAGGGCGTCGCTGTGGCGCTCCAGCAGCAGGACGCCGGCGCCCTCACCCCAGCCGGTGCCGTCCGCCTCGGCGGAGAACGCCTTGCAGCGTCCGTCGGCGGCGAGTCCGCGCTGACGGCTGAACTCGACGAAGAGCTTCGGTGTGCTCATCACCGTCACCCCGCCCGCGAGGGCCTGTTCGCAGTCGCCGCGGCGCAGGGCCTGGACGGCCAGGTGCAGCGCCACCAGGGACGACGAGCACGCGGTGTCCACGGTGAGCGAGGGCCCCTGGAGGCCGAGGACGTAGGAGAGCCGTCCGGACAGCACGCTGGCCGTGTTGCCGGTCAACAGGTGGCCTTCGGAGATGCCCTCGGCGCCCTCCAGCAGGGCGGAGTAGTCCTGGCCATTGGTGCCGATGTAGACCCCGACCTGGCGGTCCTTCAGTGCGGTCGGGTCCTGTCCGGCGCGCTCGACAGCCTCCCAGGTGGTCTCCAGGAGCAGCCGCTGCTGCGGGTCCATGGCCAGGGCTTCGCGGGGCGAGATGCCGAAGAACTCGGCGTCGAACTCGGGGACGTCGTGCAGGAAACCGCCCTGCCTGCTGTACGTGGTGCCGGCCCGGTCGGGGTCCGGGTCGTACAGGCCGTCGGTGTCCCAGCCCCGGTTCGAGGGCCAGTCGCCGACGGCGTCGGTGCCTTCGGACAGCAGCTGCCAGAAGTCCTCGGGCCGGGTGACTCCGCCGGGGAAGCGGCAGCCCATGCCGACGATCGCGATCGGCTCGCTGCGGCCGGTCTCCGCGGTGCGGTGCGCCCCGGTCGCGACGGGAGCGGCGGTCTCCTCCGGCGCGTCCGGGAGGCCGAGTTCGGCGAGCAGCCGGTCGGCGAGGGCCGACGGGGTGGGGTGGTCGAAGAGGACGGTGGCGGGCAGGGCGAGTCCGGTGGCGGTGGCGAGGCGGTTGCGCAGTTCCACGGCGGTCAGTGAGTCGAAGCCGAGCGCGGAGAACGCCTTGGCGGGCTGGACCGTGTTCACGTCGGGGTGGCGTAGGACCGCCGCGGCGTGGGCGCGTACCAGCTCGGTGAGGGTCCGGACTCGGTCCTCGTGGCGAGGCAGTACGGCGACCTGCTGCCGCAGGGTGTCGGCGTCGTGGGCTCCGTCGGCGGAGCCGCCGTCCCGGGCCGGCGGTGCGCCGGTGTCGGGGGCGGCCGGGGCCCCGGCCGGGTCCGGCAGCGCGTCCAGCAGGGCGGTGGAGCGCAGCCCCATGCCCGCGGTGAAGCGCCGCCAGTCGATGTCAGCGACCATCACCAGCGTGTCGTCCTCGGCAAGGGCCCGACCGATCGCGGTGACGGCCGTTTCGGGTTCCATCACCGGCATGCCGAAGTCCCGCAGCCGCGCGGCGACGTCGTCCGCGAGCATGCCCGGCCCGGCCCAGGCGCCCCAGGCCACGGAGGTGCCGGGCAGTCCGGCGGCCCGGCGGGCGGCGACAAGCGCGTCCACGGCGGCGTTGGCGGCGGCGTAGTTGCCCTGCCCGGCGTTGCCCAGGACGCCCATCACGGACGAGAACACCACGAAGGCCGAGAGGTTCAGGCCCGCGGTGGCCTCGTGCAGGTTCCGCGCGGCGGTCAGTTTGGCGCGCAGCACCACGGCGAGCCGGGCCGGGTCGAGGGCGTCGACCACGCCGTCGTCCAGGACGCCCGCCGCGTGGATGACGGCGGACAGCGGGTACTGCACCGGGATGGCGTCGATCAGCGCCGCCAGGGCGACCGGGTCGGCTACATCGCAGGCGGCGAAGGCCACCTCGGCGCCCAGCGCCGTCAGTTCCGCCCGCAGGGCGTCCGTACCGGGTGCGTCGGCGCCGCGGCGGCTGACCAGCAGCAGCCGCTCCGCGCCCTGGCCCGCGAGCCAGCGCGCCGTGTGCGAGCCGACGCCACCGGTGCCACCGGTCACGAGGACCGTGCCCTGCCACTTCGGACCGGGCCGCACCGGGACGGCCGGGCCGTCCGCACGGCCCTCCGACGGCGCGGCGAGAGGGGCAGCGGAGGAAGCGGAAGGGGCGGGGCGCAGGCGCCGTCCGTGGATGCCGGTGGACCTCACCGCCACCTGCTCCTCGTCGGCTACGGCTCCCGCGAGCACCGCGCACAGGCGGCGGGCGGCGCGCGCGTCCAGCACCTCGGGCAGGTCGACCAGGCCGCCCCGGCGGTGCGGGTGTTCCAGGGCCGCGGTCCGGCCCAGGGTCGCGGACGCGGCCTGCCCGACGGTTCCGGGCCGCTCCGCGCCGCCCAGGGCCGCCGTTCCGGTGGTCAGCGTCCAGAGGCGGGCGTCGATGCCCGCATCCTCCAGCGCCTGGGCCAGCGCGAGGGTCAGCGCCGGGCCGCCGGGGAGGTCGGGGTGCTGGGGATGGGTGCGCTCCTCCCAGGACAGCAGCGACAGCACTCCGGCGATCGGCTGTCCCCCGACGGCATCCGTGAGCAGCACGGCCAGTTCCCCACGGGTGGTGCCCGGACCGGCGACGACGCACGGAATCAGGTCGGCTCCGGCATCGCGGAGCGCGTCGAGGACGGCCGCCGCGGCATCGCTCTCGGGGCGCAGGGCAAGCCAGCGGCCGGCGAGTCCGTCCGCCGGGGCGACCGACAGGGGCGTCCAGGTGACGCGGTAGCGCCAGGATTCGGCCCGCCGTTCACGGGTCCGGGCGGAGCGCCAGGCGGCCAGGGCGGGCAGCACCTCGTCCAGGGCGTCACGGCCGACGCCCAGGGTCTCGGCGAGCCGGGCCGGGTCCTGCCCTTCCAGGTCGTCCCAGCGGTCCTCGGCGGCCGGAGCGGGTACGGGGGCGGGTGCCGTCAGCCAGTAGCGGCTGCGTTGGAAGGCGTACGTCGGCAGCTCGACCCGCCGCGCCCCCGGATACGCCCCCGACCAGTCCACCGCCAGACCACGCTCCCAGGCCCGGCCCACCGCACGCAGCACCTGATCGAGACCACCCTCACCACGACGCAGAGTGCCGAGCACCGCGGCGTCCACACCCGCGGCCTCCACCGACTCCGCCACGGCCACGCCCAGCACCGGGTGGGCGCTGGCCTCGATGAAGACGCGGTGCCCGCTGTCCAGCAGCGCACAGGTCGCCTCCTCGAAGCAGACCGTCTCCCGCAGGTTGCGGTACCAGTACTCCGCATCCAGAGCCTTCGTATCCAGCCAACCACCCGTCACCGTCGAGAAGAACGGCACCGAACCCGAGCCCGGCGCCACCCCGGCCAGATCCGCGAGCAACTGCTCACGAATCTCCTCCACATGCGAAGAATGCGAGGCGTAATCGACCTCGATCACACGCGCCCGCACCCCCTCCTCCACGAACTCCGCCACCAGTTCCGCAACCGCATCCGCATCACCCGACACCACCGTGGACGAAGGCCCGTTGAC
This sequence comes from Streptomyces sp. NPDC058880, assembly GCF_042742535.1. Lineage (NCBI taxonomy): Bacteria > Bacillati > Actinomycetota > Actinomycetes > Kitasatosporales > Streptomycetaceae > Streptomyces > Streptomyces sp. NPDC058880. Next base: position 22,930 of record NZ_JBHYMC010000029.1, on the reverse strand, counting down.
CGCGGCCACCGACAGACGACCATCCCACCCGGCAAGACGTTCCCGTACCGCGTCCGCAGGCACCGGCACCGACGCCATCCCACCCCGACCCGCCAACACCCCCACCGCACGCGAACGCAACGCCACCACCCGAGCCCCATCCTCCAGGCTCAAACCACCCGCCACACACGCAGCCGCGATCTCACCCTGCGAATGCCCCACCACCGCATCGGCCGTCACGCCATAGGACCGCCACACCTCCGCCAACGACACCATCACAGCCCACAACACCGGCTGCACCACATCAACCCGCCCCAGCAACTCCCCCGACCCCAACGCCTCCACCAACGACCAATCCACAAACGGCGACAAAGCCCGCTCACACTCCGCCATCCGCCCCGCAAACACCACCGACCCAGCCAACAACTCCGCAGCCATCCCCACCCACTGCGAACCCTGACCCGGAAACACCAACACCGTGGCGTCGGTCGGCAATACACCCTCCCCGCGCACCGGGCCCGGCTCCGCGCCGCCATCGGCCAACTGCTGTAGCAGCGCCCGCAGTTCGTCGCCGTCACCGACCAGCGCCCTGCGGTGTCCCCAGACGGCGCGGCCCGTGGCCAGCGAGAAGCCCACGTCGGCGGCCTCGGCGCGCGACCCGTCGCCGACCCGGGCCGACAGCGCCGCCGCCTGCGCGCGCAGCGCCTCCGGGGTGCGTGCCGACAGGGGCCACACCACCGTCCCGCCCGGCTGCACGGACGGCCCGTCGCCCGGTTCCCCGGCCGGTTCGTCGGCCGGCGCCGCCTCCACGATCACATGGGCGTTGGTGCCGCTGATCCCGAAGGAGGACACGCCCGCCCGTCGCGGACGACCCGCGTCGTCCCACGTACGGGCCTCCGTCAGCAGCCGTCCGGCCCCCGCCGACCAGTCCACCTCGGGCGTCGGGCCGTCCACGTGCAGCGTCTTCGGCATCACTCCGTGCCGCAGGGCCAGCACCGATTTGATGACCCCGCCCACGCCCGCCGCGGCCTGGGCGTGTCCGATGTTGGACTTGAGCGAGCCGATCCACACAGGCCGGTCCGCCGGACGCCCCTGCCCGTACGTCGCCAGCAACGCCTGCGCCTCGATCGGGTCACCCAGCCGGGTCCCCGTACCGTGCGCCTCCACCACGTCCACCTCGGCAGCCGACAACCCCGCGTCCGCCAACGCCGCCCGGATCACCCGCTGCTGCGACGGACCGTTCGGCGCCGTCAACCCATTGCTCGCACCGTCCTGGTTCACCGCAGAACCACGGATCACCGCCAGCACCGGATGCCCGTTCCGCCGCGCGTCCGACAACCGCTCCACCAGCAGCATGCCCACGCCCTCGGCCAGGCCGAAGCCGTCGGCCGCTGCCGCGAACGCTTTGCAGCGGCCGTCGGGGGCCAGGCCGCCCTGCCGGCTGAACTCGACGAGCATGCCGACCGTGGACATCACGGTGGCGCCTCCGGCGAGCGCCAGCGAGCATTCCCCCGACCGCACCGCACGTACCGCGAGGTGCAGGGCGACCAGCGAGGAGGAGCAGGCCGTGTCGACGGTGACCGCCGCTCCCTCCAGCCCGAGGATGTAGGCCAGCCGGCCCGAGGCGACGCTTCCGGTGTTGCCGGTCAGCAGGTGGCCGCCCGCGTCGGCACCCTGTTCGAGGGAGGGCCCGTAGTCCATGGTCATCGCGCCGACGAAGACGCCCGTCCGGGTGCGGCGCAGGGTGGACGGTTCGATCCCGGTCCGCTCCAGCACCTCCCAGGTGGTCTCCAGCAGGAGCCGCTGCTGCGGGTCCATGGCCAGCGCCTCGCGCGGCGAGATGCCGAAGAACTCCGCGTCGAAGTCGGCCGCGTCGTACAGCAACCCGGCCTCGCGCTGGTAGTAGCGGCCCGGTGTCCCCGGCGCGGGGTCGTAGCGCCCGGCGAGGTCCCAGCCGCGGTTGTCGGGCAGCGCGGAGACCGCGTCGACGCCGTTCGACACCAGCTCCCACAGGTCGTCCGGGCTGCCGACGCCCCCGGGGTAGCGGCAGCCCATGCCGACGATCACCACGGGGTCGTCGTCCGCGGCCCGCACCGGCACAGGCGCGTCCGCGTCGGCGTCCTCACCGGGCCGTTCACCGGAGAGCGCGGCGCACAGGTACGCGGTCAGGTCGTCCGGGGTCGGGCAGTCGAAGACGACCGTCGCGGGGATGCGCAGCGTCGTCGCCGCGCTCAGCCGGTTGCGCAGCTCCACCGCGGTGACGGAGTCGAATCCGAGGTCGAGGAAGGCCAGTCGGCCGGGGACCGGGTCGGACCGCCCGGTCAGCGCGGCGGTCTCCGCTGCCACCAGCCGGGCCAGCGCGGCGCGTTGCTCCGCCGGGTCCATGGCGGCCAGCTCCGCGCGGAACGCGGCGCCGTCGTCCCGCTGCCCGTCGCCGTCCGCCGTCCCGTGCCCGTCCGCCGCTCCGGACGCGCCCGCCGGGACGGCCTCCGTGAGGGCCGCCAGCGGGAGTTCGGGTACGAGGGTGCCCGGCCCGGCGGAGCGCGCCTGCGGGTCGGGGCCCGGCGCGGCACCGCGTACGTACAGTTCACCGAGCGAGGTCAGGAACCGGCCCGGCCCGTCCTGGTTGCGGCGCAGCGTGCCGAGGACGGCGGCCTGTGTGCCGCGCTCCTGCGCGGTGTCCGTGAGGGCGGAAGTGAGCACGGTGTGCGGGCTGACCTCCAGCAGGACGTCGTGGCCGTCCCGCAGCAGGGCTCCGGCGGCCTGCCGGAAGAGGACCGTGCCGCGCAGGTTGCGGCACCAGTAGTCGGCGTCCAGGATCGGGACGTCCAGCCGTCCGCCGGTCAGCCCGGAATAGTAGGGCAGGTGCGGGGTGCGGGGGCGGACCGGGGCGAGGTCGGCGCGCATCCGGGGGACGATCTCGTCGATGTGCGGGGAATGGGCGGCCAGGCCCACCGCGATCCGCCGTGCGTGCACCCCGTCGGCCGCGAGTCCGTCGAGGAGTTCGGCCGCGGCGTCGCGGTCGCCGGAGACGATCACGGACCGCGGGCCGTTGTGCGCGGCGACGACGAGGCGGCCGTACCAGCGGCCCAGCCGCGGTTCGACCTCGCCGGCCGGGGCCATCACGGAGACCATGTCCCCGCGCCCGGCCAGCGTGGCCTGGGCCTGGCTCCACAAAGCCACCACGCGCGCGGAGTCGTCCAGGGACAGCGCGCCGGAGACCTCGGCGGCGGTGACCTCGCCGACGCTGTGGCCGAGCACCGCGTCCGGCCGTACCCCGTGTGAGCGCCACAGCGCGGCCAGGGACACCGTCACGGCGAACAGCACGGGCTGCACCACGTCGGCGCGGTCGGCCGCGGGGGCGCCGGGCGCGTCCGGGTCGCGGAGCACGTCCATCAGTGACCAGTCGATGAAGGGTTCCAGGGCCTGCGCGCACGCGTCCATCCGGTCGCGGAACACCGGGGAGGCGTCCAGCAGGTCGACCGCCATCCGAGGCCACTGCGCGCCCTGTCCGGGAAACACGAAGGCGACCCGCCGGGCGGACCCGGCGGCCGACCCCTCCACCAGGCCGGGCATGGTCCGGCCCTCGGCGAGCGCGTCCAGCCGCTCCAGGAAACCGTCGCGCCCGTCCGCGACCAGTGCCGCCCGCCGGCTCCCTCCGGACGCGGTGCGCGCGAGGGTGAACGCGACGTCCTGCGGACTCCAGTCGTCACGGCCGGCCAGGTGCGCGTGCAGCTCGCGTGCTCCGGCCGCCAGCGCGTCCTTGCCGTTGCCGGCCAGTGTCCACAGCAGCGGTGCTTCCGTACCGTCGGGGTGCGCCATCGTGTCTTCGGACTCCTTCACGGCGAGCAGGACCTTCCGTCACCGGACCTGGGCGGGCGCCCGCTCCCGCGGGTCCCGCGCCGGCCAGGGCGCCTTCGTCATGCCCGGCGCGTACCTCCGCCGGACCTGCGACGCCGATCTTTCCTAAGCCGCATAGCAGCCCGATAGCGCAGGCCGCGACACGGACAGGGGTACGCGTACGGGCACGTGTACGGCGTGTGTACGGGTACGGGTACGGGTACGGGTACGGGGGCGGGCGGGTCGCGGAGTGCGGGAGGGCCGCGCGCACCTCGGGGGCGGGTCAGCCGTGCGTCACGGCGGACCGGCGCCAGCCCGGTGCGCGCGTCACGCCCAGCTCCTCCCAGATGCCGTCCAGGGCCGCGACGAACTCCGCGACCGCGGCGGGTTCGTGGACGGCACCGGGCGCGCTCCGGAGGATCTCCTGACCGGCCCGCACGCTCGGCGCGTTGATCGACTGCACATAGATGCCGTGGCGCTCCAGCAGCAGGCCGGAGATCCGCTGGGCGAGCGCGTCGTCCCCGACGAAGATCGAGACGATGTGGGATTCGTCGGAGACGAAGGGGATGCCGTGTTCGGTGAGCAGCCGGTGCGTCAGCCGGGCGTTCTCGCGGAGCCGGTCGCGTTCCTCGTCGGAGGCGCGCAGGTGCCGGACGGCGGCGAGCGCGCCCGCCACGACCGAGGGGGGCAGGGCCGTGGTGAAGATGAAGGAGCGGGACAGACCGCGTACCGCGTCGACCAGTTCGGCGGGGCCGGCGATGTAGCCGCCGGTAGTGCCGAAGCCCTTGGCCAAGGTGCCCATGATGACGGTGAACTCGTCGGCCAGGCCCAGGCTCGCGGCGATGCCTGCTCCCTGCGGCCCGTACATGCCGACCGCGTGGACCTCGTCGAGGAAGGTCATCGCGCCGTGCTTGCGGGCGATGGCGGCGATCTCGGCGAGCGGGGCAACGTCACCGCCCATCGAGTAGACCGACTCCATGACGATCATCTTCGGCCGGTCGGAATCGGTGGCGGATATCAGCTCTTCGAGATGCGCGGTGTCGTTGTGGCGGAAAATGCGCTTCTCGGCGCCGCTGTGGCGGAGTCCGTCGATGATCGAGGCGTGGTTCATCTCGTCGGAGAAGACGACGCAGTCGCCCAGCCGGCCGGCGAGGACCGTGAGGGCGCCGTCATTGGCGGTGTATCCCGACGTGAAGAGGAGGGCGTCGGCCTTGCCGTGCAGATCTGCGAGTTCCTGCTCCAGCAGTACGTGGTAATGGTTGGTCCCCCCGATGTTCCGGGAGCCGCCCGAGCCCGCGCCGTACGCGTCGAGGGCTTCCCTGGTCGCGGCGAGCACCAGCGGGTGCTGGCCCATTCCCAGATAGTCGTTGCTGCACCACACGCTGATCTCGGAGCCGATGCCGTCGCGCAGGCTCCGGGCCGCGGGAAATTTCCCGGCGAGCCGGCTGACCTCCAGAAACTCCCGTTTCGCCTCTGCGGACCCGCCTTCCTCCATGTGCCGCGAGAAGAGCTCCAAGTATTGGTTCATGACGACCCTTTTCTCCGAAGGCTGCGCCGATACGGGGCTCGGACTGGTAGAGGGGATTGTCCCAGAGCGGAATATCACTTCGATGACGCGGTCTGCGACAATTCAAGACCCCCGATGCGACCGTTTCTTCAATTCACACTCCTGGTACACCCGCTTTGCTTGTTGTAGGCTCTGCCGAAATTCCTCGACACGGCACCACTGGAGTTCTCTATGCCGTCGAACGAAACGTATGTCAGCAAGATCCTTGAGGTAATTTCCGCCGAGCCGGAAAAAGTGGTCCTCTCCTGGCGGGACCGGACGCTGACCGCGGCGCAGCTGACCGCCCTGGTCCGGTCCGCAGCGCACTCCCTGCACCGGCACGCCGGCGGAAGCGACGCGAGCGGCGGCACGGCCGGCACCGTGGTCGCCATCCTCACCGTCACCAACACCGGCCCGACCCTGGTCCTGCGCTACGCCGCGAACCTGATCGGGGCCACCGTCGTCCACCTGCACACCACCAACGCGGTCGACCCGGCCGACCACTTGGCCGCCGACGCCAAACTCAAGGTCCTCCGGGACACCGGCGCGACGCACCTGGCGGTCGACGCGGAGAACGTCGCGACCGCCCGCGAGCTGCGCGAGCGGCTGGGCACCCCGCTCGCCCTCGTCGCCCTCGGCGACCTCGGTCCGGACGTCCTGGACCTGACGGCCGGCGACGCGGACGCGCTGGACCCGTCCGCCATGGGGATAGGGCTCGACCGGCCCGCGGTGGTCACCTACACGAGCGGCACGACGGGCGAGCCGAAGGGCATCGCCTTCGACTTCCGCACCCGCAACGGCTTCATCTCGGCCGGGCTCCAGATGGGCTGGCGGTCGGTCTACCTGGCCTGCCTCCCGCTCAGCCACTCCAGCGGCGCCACGGCCGACGACTCCCTGGCGTCCGGCGGCTCGGTGGTCCTGCGGGACGGCTTCGACCCGGGTGACGCGCTGCGCTGCATCGAGCAGTTCAAGATCACCCGGATGTTGCTCTCACCTCCCCAGCTCTACCTGCTGATGGACCGGCCGGAGGTGGGCTCGACCGACCTCTCCAGCCTCCAGATGGTGACGTACGTGGGCTCCCCCGCGTCCCCCGAGCGGCTGGCCGAGGCGGTCAAGGTCTTCGGCGACGTACTGATCCAGGTGTACGCGACCAGCGAGGCGGGCTTCGTCAGCATGCTCTCGCCCGCCGAGCACCTCGACCCCCGGCTGCGGGAAACGGTCGGCCGGCCGATGCCCGGCTGGGTGCGGATCACCGACCCGGACGACCACCGCGACCTGTCGCTCGGCGAGATCGGCGAGGTCTGCGTACGGTCGGCGTTCACGATGAGCGCGTACGTGGCCGAACCCGAGCTCACCGCCCGGACCGTACGGGACCGCTGGGTGCACACCGGTGACCTCGGCTTTGTCGACGGCGACGGCTACCTCCACCTCCGCGGCCGGATCGGCGAGGTGATCAAGACCAACGGCATCAAGATCCATCCGGTGACGGTGGAGAACGCCTTCCTCGCACACCCCGATGTCGCGCAGGCCGCCGTCTTCTGCGTCAAGGACCGGGACCGGATCGAGCACCTGCACGCCGCCGTGGTGCTGCGCGCACCGGGTGCGGTCACCCCCGAGGAGCTGGCGGAGCACATCCGGGCCACCATCTCGCCCAAGCACGTCCCCGCCGACATCCGCGTCCGGCCCGCCCTGCCGCTCACCGGCGTCGGCAAGCCGGACAAGGCGCGGCTGGCCGCCGAAGCGGGCGCGTGAGACCGCCGTGACCCTCTCCGTGGCGGCCATCCTCGCCGAGTCCGCGCTACGACGGCCGGAGCACCCGGCGGTGGTGTGCGGTACCCGGAGGATCACCTACCGTGAACTGTGGGACGGGGCACGCCGGTACGCGGCGGCGCTGCGCGCGCGGGGTATCGGCCCCGACGACAAGGTGGCACTGCTGCTGCCCAGCACACCGCACTTCCCGCTGGCCTACTTCGGCGTACTCGCGCTCGGCGCCATCGCGGTCCCCGTCCACGCCCTGCTCCGCTCGGACGAGATCGCGTACGTCCTGGAGGATTCCGGGGCGGTCGCACTGGTCTGCGCCGCCCCGCTGCTGGCCGAGGGCGGCAAGGCGGCGGAGGCGACCGGCACCCCCCTGCTCACCGTCATGGAGGAAGGAGACGGGGAGGAAGGGGCGGACGGTGAGCAGGGGGGTGGCCGCCCGCCGCGGTTGGACGCGCTCGCGGCGCGCAGCGCACCCGTCGACCGCCAGGTGCCGCGCGACCCCGGTGACATCGCGGTGATCCTCTATACCTCCGGCACCACCGGCCGCCCCAAGGGCGCCCTGCTCACCCACCTCAACGTCGTCATGAACGTCGACACCACGATGCAGTCGCCCTTCGACTTCACGCCGGACGACGTGCTGCTCGGCTGTCTCCCCCTCTTCCACACCTTCGGCCAGATCTGCGGAATGAACACCTGTTTCCGGGCCGGGGCGACCCTGGTCCTGATGCCCCGGTTCGACGGGCCGGGCGCGCTGGACCTCATGGTCCGGGAGCGGTGCACCCTCTTCATGGGCGTCCCGACCATGTACCGGGCGCTCCTCGACGCGGCCCGCGCCGACCCGCGCAGACCTCAGCTCGACCGCGCGTTCTCCGGCGGCTCGGCGCTGCCGGTGGCGTTCATGGACGCGTTCCGGGAGGAGTTCGGCTGCCCGGTCTTCGAGGGGTACGGGCTGACGGAGACCTCTCCCGTGGTGTCGTACAACCAGCGGTCGTGGCCGCTCAGACCGGGCACCGTGGGCCGGCCGATCTGGGGCGTCGAGGTCGAGATCGCCCGGGCGGATGTGGAGGACCGGGTGGAGCTCCTCGCCGCCGGCGAGGTGGGCGAGATCGTCATCCGCGGGCACAACGTGATGGCCGGCTACCTGAACCGGCCGGAGGCGACCGCCGAGGCGATCGTGGACGGCTGGTTCCGCTCGGGCGACCTCGGCGTCAAGGACGACGAGGGCTACCTGTCCATCGTCGACCGCAAGAAGGACGTCGTCCTGCGCGGCGGCTACAACGTCTACCCGCGCGAGGTCGAAGACGTCCTGGCCCGCCACCCGGCCATCGCCCAGGCAGCCGTCATCGGCCTGCCCCACCCCGTCCACGGCGAGGAGGTGTGCGCCGTGGTGACGACCCGCCCCGGCGCGGCCCCGGGCCCTGCCCTCGCCTCCGAGATCGTGGCCTGGAGCAGAGAGCGCATGGCCCCGTACAAATACCCCCGCCGGGTCGAGTTCACCGACTCCTTCCCCCTGGGCCCCAGCGGCAAGATCCTCAAACGCGAGCTGGTCTCCCTCCTGACCGACACAACAGGACGGCAGTAGCGGGTCGTACCGGCGGTGCCCGCGTACCGGTGCACCCGCGGCCTGCCGGTCCGTAGCGCGACGACGGTCACCCCGTGCCGGCGCGCAGACGGTCTCACCGCCGCCACTCCTCTCATGGGACCCATCTGCCCCTCTGTCACCCATCCCCGCATCTCGACGGAACCTCACCCCTCACCAACAAACCAACCGCAGGGAGGCCCGCGGAGGCGGGGCCGGTGGGATGGGAAGGGCGGACGAGGGCGTGTCGGTGCCCGGCGGGCCGGGTGGCCTCCGGCACGGTGAGGCCAGTTGCCGCGCCCGCCCACCCGCGCGGAACGGCATCCACGGCGTGCATGAGGGGTTCGCATGGTCGAGAACGAGAACACCAACACCATCACCCCCGAGCTCGTCGCCTCTGCCGGTGCCGGTGGTGCATTCCCGAGGCCGCCCGGCCGCCGCGCCCTGCTGCTCGCCGCCGGATCGGCCGGCGCCGCCGCCCTCCTGGGCGGGGCGTGCGCAGCCCCGTCCGGAACACGGAGCGCAGCCGGACAGCCCACCGGCCCCCCGCCCCCGGCCGGACGGACCACCGCGGCCGCGCCCGCCTGCATCCTCGCCGTCGAGGCAGGCGCGGGGCCGTACTACCTGGACGTGGACCTGGTCCGCTCCGACATCACCCAGGGCCGAAACGGAGTACCGCTGCGGCTGGACCTCACGGTCGTACGGGTCGCCGACGGCTGCCGGCCACTCGCCCATGCCGCCGTCGAGGTCTGGCACGCCGACGCCAACGGCGACTACTCCACAGGCAAGGACACCTTCCTGCGCGGCACCCAGACCACGGACCGCACCGGACGGTGCACCTTCCGCACGATCGTGCCGGGCTGGTACGCCGGGCTGGCCCCGCACATCCACTTCAAAGTCCGCCCCGACTCCCGCACCGAGACCACCTCGCAGTTCTTCTTCCCGGAAGACCTCCTGACCCAGGTGTACGCCCGCCCGCCGTACGCACACCGCACCGCCCCCGACCACCCCAACCAGCGCGACAGCCGCTACCGGGCCGCCGGTAAGACCATGACCCTGCCCCTCACGCCGGACAGCGACGGCGGCGGGTATCACACCATGTACACCATCGGCATCACCTGAACCGCCCCACCCGGGCCGGGGTGGCGGCCTCCCCCGGTCCAAGGCGCCGGCTCCCAGCAGGTGCGCGCCTCGCCCGGATCGGAGAAGCTGGGCATGGCCACAGCGCCGACGGGCGCCACGGACGGGCAAGGGAGGCCTCGTGGACACTTCAGGACACGGCCACAACACCCACCACCCCCGGTCCCGGAAACGGACCGGGATCCTGCTGAGCACCACTGCAGCCCTCACAGTCGCAGCCCTGCCAGCCTCCGCCGCGCACCCCGCGCCCGCACCCCCACCCGACCCGGTCGTCGTCGACTGCTCCTCCCAAGGCCACATACGGCCCGAGGAATACCTCCTCGCCTGCGGCGACGGCAACAACCGACTCGTCGACCTGCACTGGAACACGTGGGGCCCCAGCACTGCCACAGCCACCGGCACCGACATGGTCAACGACTGCCGCCCCTACTGCGCCGCAGGCCGCTTCCGCCCCTACCCGGTAACCGTCACCCTCAGCAACCCCCAGCCCTGGCCCGACCACCCCCAAACTCAACGCTTCACCAGAATCCGACTCCTCTACACCGACACTTCGCCCGCCCCCATCCCCAAGGACATCACCTACAAACTCGTCTACGACACCCCCGCGCCCACCCCCACCACCTGACCCCAGCCCCAGGGGTGCCCACCTCAGACCTGCCCCCGCTCTCCCACTGGGATCGCCTGGCAGGTCTATGACACGGCTGGTAAAGGACCGCCCGAGACGGCCCTCCTTCTGCAGGAGCACCCTTCGCACCAGGGTGCCGCTCTCAGCAAGGGCCCTGCGGGCACTGGATGTCGACGAGCTCGACTGCTGTGGCGCGTGCGGCGCATCCCGTCGCGACAAGGGGATCCGGCGCAACGAGGCACCAAACGCCGCCGGTGCTCGGCCCGCATCCGGCCAGCAAGGCAGGCGCCTGCCGCTACGCGGCGCGACCGTTGCGCGACCGACCAGCGCCAGCGCCAGCGCCAGCGGTAGAACCCTCAGCGGGCGCCACCCGGGATCGCGCACGATCGCTACACGCCGTGAGGGTGCATGCCGCCGGCGACGCAATCCAAGCGGCTCATCCGCATGTCTCCCCGGTGGGCACCTCGCCGTCTCCTGAAAGTGCTCGCGTCCCTACCTCAGCTCCCCGTTCTCCTCCCACGAAGCGGTGCTCTCCACGTCCACCGGCACACCGGCCCCACGGCCGACTCGCTCCGGCCGAGCACAACCCGTCCCGCAGAATTCGGGGTCGACGGAACGGCAGACACCTCAGGCAGCGGGCCATCACCGGGTCGCAACCCACCGGCTCGCCCCCCGGCGACACCGCCATGTGCCGTACCGGGCGCTGCGGAACCGCGCAGTTACGCGGCCTCCGCATCCCCTCCACCCGGGCTGCCCGCCCGCCCTGCCCTCACGGCGCACTCGTCACACTCGGCGCCCCCACAGGCGCCTTCGGACCGATCCGCGCGCCGGGTGCACCCACCCGACATCCGGCCTCCCCGGTGCAGCCGACCGGTCGCAGGGCTCTTACACGGCAGAGGGCGGCAGGGACGGCAGGGACCGCGGGAACGGCGCAGGCGGCGGGGGTGGCGGTGGCCTGTCACACGGCTGTGACAGTCGACGGACAGCCCCATGAAGTCCCGAAGCCACGCTCTTCATAAGACAACAAAAGGGACATCCAGCTAGATATCCCTACTGCTTCCGAGGACGCGAGCAGCGGTGACCGAGCCGACACGGCAGAGGAAATCCCATGACTCCCACACCCGCCACCCCCACAGCCGGACTCGCCCCCCGCGAGCAGGAAGCACTACGCCACATCGCCGCCGGGCACACCTACCTCCAGACCGCCCGCCACATGGGCCTCTCCAAGCACACCGTCGACGCATACCTGCGCCGCATCCGAGCCAAACTGAACGTCAACAGCACCGCCGAAATGACCCGCATCGCCATCGCCCTCGGCCTGTAAACCCCCACCACCGGGCCCAGCCCCGCGCCCCGATCCCCATCGACGGCATGAACGCCACCCCGAGGGCGCGGAAGACCTGCCGCGCACCGTGCGCGAGGGATGCCGAGCAGCCGCTCCCGCGCAAAGGGTGAAGCGCGGACCGACGGACCGGTTCAGGTGGGTGAAGGGGGCCGGGCGACCGAGATACGCACCAGTGAGCAGGCCCAGGACCACCTCGGCCACGGCTTCTCCCCAAGTCCCGCCCAAGAAGCCGGCCACGCCGTTCGCCGCCCCCATCGGATCCCCGCCCTGGCCATCCCCCGCAGGCTCGCACCCCCGAGCAGGGCCCGGTGCCGGTACAGACGACCCCCGCCGCACCGGAACGGCCTCCAGGGCGGTCCAGAGCCGCCGACCGCCGGCCTCCGTCACGCATCGACCAAGGGCGCGGAGGCACCCCACCTGGGCCGACCGTCACACGCAGACCCCACCACCCCCACTGCGACTTCTGGTGACATATACGACACACTCCGCCACCTCTTCGCCCAGGGATCAGGACAGGCCAGGGGCTGCTTGTGACTCCCCCCACCCTCCCTTGACCGGCAAAAGAAGGGGTACCTAACTTCGAGGGCATGGCCCCCCACACCCCCTCCCCCGACGACAACGCCGACACCGCAGCCGGCTCCGGCGGGTCGGCGTCCGCCGACTTCACCGTGGACCTCACGTCGCACGAGGTCCTCCGGCGCGCCCACATCATGGAAGCCCTCGGACCCGACTGGAACCCGGTGGAAGTCCTCCTCGGTGAGGAATCCGCATACGACCTGCTGTACTCCGGACTCGACGCCGAGCAGCAACGCCTCTACGACGGCCTCGTCGCCGCCGGCGTCCTGCCCATCCGGGGAGACGGCCGTGCTGCCTCTTGACCCGCAGGCCGACCCCGGCCGCCGCGCCTGGATCCCCTGTCCCCGTTGCCGCGACACCCACGACTGCGAACCCTGCCGACAACAGCGCACCTGCCCCACGCACTGGCGCTACCTCCTGACCAATACCGGCAGCCTGCTCCACCTCCAATGCCCCCACTGCAGCCACGCATGGGTTCACGAAAGCGGCTTCGGCGCCACCCGCCACCCCTGGCAGCACACCACCACAACCCCACCGACCCACTGAAGGCACCAACCTGACAGCCCTCTGCGCATCCTCAGCGGTGCTCGTCCGGCCCTGGGCCCACAGCCGCCCGCCCGCACCACTGCTGCAAGCCCCTCACCACCACGTTTCTTCTCGCCCCCTTTCTTCCGGGCGCGGCGGCAGGCCGGAACACGGTGGGACCTCGCGGAACACCGTCCGGGCAGGGCCCGTCGCGGACAGCCCGGCCAAACGGCGCCGGCACCTGCGACTCCGCGCCCGTACCCACCGCTTCGGGCAAGACCGCAGCGCAGGAGTAGCCGTCGGCCGGGGCCGGAGGCACGGGGTTCAGGAGGCAGGGCGGAAGGAAGTGGCACGGACGACCGTCCCGCACACCGCGAAGTTCCCGCCGTCGTCGGGCGCAATCTGCAAGCGGACACCCGCCACACCGACCACCATCGAAGGCGCGGCGAACGGCTCGGCACCGGAAGCGCAGTAGCCGTCTGCCTCCCCCAGCACCGGCGCGAAGGAGACACGGGACACCGCCGCGCCACCGGCGGGCAGCACCACCGGGCGGGCCGGGCCCTGGTGGACCACCGTGAGAGACCGGGCATTGGCGGGCGAGCCCTGACCAGCGAGAGCGACCGTGGGGTAGCCCCGCAGAACACACGGCGCCCCGCTCTCGTTGACGACGGTGATCCGCACGGCGTCCGCCCCCAACCGTTCGGCACCCCCCGCCGCGAGCTGCCCACCGCGACACGGGGGCACAGGGGCGGCGACGATCCCGCTCCCGACGTCACCCCCGACTGCGGTTCCGGTAGTAGAGGCGGTGGCCGGGGCGGTCCCGGCCAGCAGGGCCACAGCCGCCGCCGCTGTAGCCAGGACCGCACGCGGGCGGTGGCCGGCCACGGCACTCTTCACGGTGCAGGACATGACGCTCCTTCCCACACGCCACACTGCAGCGGTGTCCGGATGGGCCACTTTCCAGCGTGACCCTGCCGCCCCCACACCGCACGCGGGAAGGCGAGGGAACCAGAGGGGCACGGGAGCACCAGGCAGCCAGGTCGGCCGCGCCGCGCACGGACGTGCTCCGCGCCCGCCGGCTGCGGCCCTTACCGCTCCGAAGCCGCCACACGGCCGGGGCCGGCACATCGCGCGTACGGAATCACGCGATCAGAAGCGCAGAGCCGCGTCCGCGGTACGCAGCGCGTCCAACCGCCGCTCGGCCAGTCGCAGATGAGCCTGATCCAATAGAGGCAGCAACCGCAGCAGGCCCACCAGGTCCGGCCCGGTCTCCAGCGCCCGGGCCGGGTGCCTGACCTGCGTCCAGCAGTACAACGCTCCCGTCGCAGCGTCCCGGACCTCGGCCGCATTCACCCCCTGCCACTCCAGCCGCACCCGACCCGCCCCCGTCCACAACCGGGTCGCCGACACGAAATCCCCCGCCATCCGCGCAAGGTCCGCACGGATCTCCGCACACCGCACCGCCTCTGCCGAGATCCGCCCCCACCGCTCCACCACCGCGCGCTCCCACGCCCGCGCCAGCGCATCCGCCTCCCCATGACGGCCCTCCACCGCCAGGGCGTGCAGACGCGCCCGCGGATCCCCCTCCACGGCGCCCACCGGCAACGACCCGGGGACGGGTACGGGCACGGGGACCGGGCCGACTGCGGTGCCCGGCGTGCTTCCGGTCGCAAGGACGGGCACGGGCCCTGGCGCAGATGCAGACGCAGGGACGGAAGCGGAAACGCGTGCGGGTGCGGGTGCGGGTGCGGTGCCAGGAGAGGGCGCAATCACGACTGCCGGCCCCGAGACCGGAACGCCCTGGGCAGCGGACCCGGATACGGACTCCGGTCCGGACCGCGGGCGTTCGGGCACCGGCACGGCACGCGTCTGCAGTTCCCCCGCGGACGGCACCACCAGCGTCCCCGGAGGCAGCCCCGCCGACCCGGCCGCCAGTACGTGCAGCTCCACATGGGACGGCCGCACCGGAGCGCGCCTGAGCTGGTCGATCCACTGCCGGGTGTACCCGCTGACCCCGCCGTCCTCAGCCGGCGCAGCCGCACCCGGTCCGCGCACCACCCCGAAGGCCTCCACCCCCGCCAGCACGGACAGCCCCGGCAGCGTGCCGTACTCCCCCAGCAGGGGCCACGCCGCCTTGTCCGCCACCAGATCGACCACCACCGTGGTCTCGCCCCCCGTACGCGAACCCAGCTCCCCCACCAGCCACTCCCACGGCAGCGACGTGTACCGCACGCTGCCCGTGGTCGTCCCCGCCAACGCCACGAACAACCGCCGGCCGCGGCGGTCCGCGGTCAGCCGCCCCGACACGTACACGAACACCGGGCCCGCCGCCCCCACGGCCACCCGCAACCGTGCCAGCACGGTGTTCGGATCACGCACCCCCTCCAGGCACACCATGTCCGCCGGCGCCCCGCACCCCAGCAGCGCACCCGCCGGGACCATGGCCAGCGCAGCGACGTTCGCACCGGGAGCGACCAGCACCCCACCGCGGCGCACCGCGGCGTCCCCCGCCAACAGCAGCACATGCCCCCGCCGCCCACCGCCGGCACCTTCACCACTGAAACCCATGGGCCCGACGGTACCCACACCACGTCCCCCACCGCACATGCCCCAACTGCCCACCGCGGCATCCAGGTACGAGGGTGCCCCCGGCACCCGGGCAGAACTGCGGGGGGCGCGTCACGGCGCCGGAGGAACGGGGGACGTGCGCGGCGGATCTCCGCATCCGGCCCGGGCAGCTGCAGTTGGTCCGGTGCCGGCGTACGCGGCGGCGATCTCCCGGAACGAGGCGGGGCAGGAGTGTCAGGACTCGGCGTCGATGCCGGTAACCGCGCAAGGTCCCAGGGGGGCCTCCTTCTCCGGGACGCCCGACTCCTCGAGGGCGCCCGTCAGCAGGCGGACGGCGTCGGCCTCGGCCGTCGCCCGGTCCGGGGCGTCCACTTCGAGGCGGACGGAGAAGGCGCCGCCCTCGTGGACCGTGAGCAGTTCCACGTCCTCCGACTCGCTGAGGCCGGTGTGGTGCGACGCCAGCCTGCCTGCCAGATCGGAACGGGTATCCTCGTCGATCTCCTTCAAGAAGGTGCCGGGCACGGTGATGACGTAGGTGGTCACTGCTGCCTCCTGTCGATGGGCCGGGGCCAGATCGTACGGATGCCCCGACGCCGGGCCCCGAACCCCCGCGACCAGCCTGCCCGGTTCCTCGGGCACCGCATGCGACGGCCTCGGACGGCGGCCGAGCGGCTGCGGCGCCGGGCAGAGCCACCGGTACCGGCAGCGGTACCGTTACGGACCGCCTGTGCCGCGGGGCCGGTGGTCATCGCAGTCCGGTACAGGCGGCCATCACGCCCTCCATGCCGCGATTGTCCTCCTGCCGCTGCCGGTCGACCATCCGGTTCGCGGCGTACGTCACCGCCGTGCGGGCGCGCGCGGATCCGTCACCACGGGCAAGGCACCTCGCCCGCCGCAGACCGTGGCCGGCGCGCCGACCGGCTCGACTACCCTCAAGCGCGTGATCGAGAACATCAACCAACTCGGCGCCAACCCGCCCGCTCCGGGCCCCGCGCCCACCGCCGTCGCCCCTGTGGTGTGGGCCCTCAACACCACCATCGACACCGTCGGCGGCCACCCCGTCAAAGACGCCCACACCATCCTCGACGCCGGCGAACGCGAACGCGCCGCCCGCTTCCGCACCCCCGGCCTCGCCCACCGCTACACCGCCTCACACCTCGCCCTGCGCACCGTTCTCGCCCTCTACCTCGGCGAACCCGCCCGCACCATCCGGCTCACCCGCGAGGACTGCCCCTGCTGCGGCGAACCGCACGGCCGTCCCAACGTCCCCGGGAACCCTCTCCACTTCTCCCTCTCCCACAGCGGCGACCACGCGTACATCGCCGTCGCCACCACCGCAGTCGGCATCGACATCGAAGAGCACCCCACCCCCCACACCGTCGACGACGTCCTGCACGTGCTCCACCCCACTGAGACGCAGGAGCTCAACTCCCTCCCGGCAGCCGAGCGCGTCACCGCGCTCGCCCGGTGCTGGGCCCGCAAGGAAGCCTGCCTCAAAGCCACCGGCACCGGACTCGCCGGCGGCCTCGCCCACCCCTACGTCAGCACCCGTGCCACCCCGCCCGCGGTGCCCGGGTACCGCCTTACCGACCTTCCGGCCCCGCCCCGTCATCAAGCTGCCCTCGCCACCCTCACCGACACCTGACGCACTCGGTGGCCACCGGTGACGTGCCCGGCCAGGTCACGGGCTCGGCGACGTCCAGCCCGGGTCCCGGTCCGACCGGCCTACCGCCCGGTCCGGCACCGCGTCGTCGCCGGAGTTCGGCTCACCCGCCACGAGACGGGGCACGACCCGGGCCTGCGCCTCCGGATCCTCCTGCTCCTCAGGGCAATGGGCCTGAAGGGTGGACCGGCCGGGCGTCCGGAACTCAGCGCGGCACGAAGCGTCCGGACCGTCCAGCGTGCGCCTCGGGGCGGGTCGCGGTGTCAGGCGAGGGTGAGGAACAACTTCTCGAGTTCCTGTTCGCTCATCGGGGGTGCGCCTTCTTCGCTTTCGGCGAGGCACTGGCGCATACCACTGGCGATGATTTTGAAACCGGCCCGGTCGAGGGCCCTGGAGACGGCCGCCAGCTGGGTGACGACGTCCTTGCAGTCGCGGCCCGCCTCGATCATGGCGATCACCCCCGCGAGCTGGCCCTGCGCGCGCCTCAGACGGTTGAGGACCGCGCTCGCCGCCCCTTCCTCCACCTTCACCGATTTCTCCTCATCACCGACCGTACTGCCCTCCCCAGGGTACCCAGCGGGGTATCCGGGTCGGGCGGGTGCGCTCGTCCCGCGCGAGCGGGCTCGCGCCTCCGGATCCGCGTCGGATCGGGGCGGGCCAGCCCCCCGCACACTCCTGCGGCGCGGCGTCACCGCGCGTGAGCGAGTGGTGGAGTACGGCTGTTACAGGATCCATGCCCCGTTCGGCGCACAGCGCACGGCACGGCGCGCATGAGCTGCTTATCCGGCAGAACGCGCTCACGTCGACCTATCGCCGGCGACGCGCCCGCCCCGGCCCGACGACGTCAACCGGACGGTGACGTCTGCCGCGTGCAGGCAAGGGTCACAAGCATGTCCGCATGGGGAAACACCCGTCACGAGTCGTAGCGGTTTCCGCCGGCAGGGGCCAGGGTGTGGCTCCCGGCAGGACGGCGGGAACCGCATCACGCGGTTTCGCCCGGCCCGCCCGACGCCCATCCCGACCCGACAGCAGCGCATCCGACCCCGGGAGGTTCGCATGGAGACCTGGCACTACTCCCCGTCAGCGGCAACGGTCCCTCAGCTGGTCCTCGACCCCTACCGCTTCCCGGGTGCCGCGGGAGCGGAGTTCCTCACCTGCGACGCCCCGCCGCAGGAACGGACGCATCGGGAACAGCAGATCGAGACGAACGGTCCGCCTCTCCTCGACACGACCGTTCCACAGGCCGACGCGTCGTCGTCCGTACCCTGCCCGGCCTCGTCCCTGACGGCCTGGGACCGGCGGCGCCTGGATCTCCAGGCGGCACTGACCTCCGTCGGCATCCCGCCGCGTGCCGGCGACATGGTGGCCATCCGCGCCCTGTCCGCGCTCGGCGACGCGGTCAACTCCGCCCTCGTACGGTGGATCACCGCCGGTCGCTGATCGGCCCGGCGCGTCAGTCCTCGCCGCTGCCCTCCGACCGGGCCTGCGCACGCTTGGTGACCACGGCCCCCGCGGCGAGGGCGCTGGCGGTGAAGGCCAGGACGAGCATCCACCGCTGGTCGAAGGTGTGACCGGTGGCGTGGTCCAGGGAGTACCGGCCCGCCCCGGCAAGGCCGATCGTGGCGGCGGTGAAACCGAGGAAGGCCGGGTACTCGAACCCGCCGCCCTGGGCGAAGAAGCCCGCGGGAGCGTGGACGGCGACCGCGCCCGCCATCGCACCCGCAGCCGCGGCGCCGGCCGCCGGGGTGGCCAGCCCCAGTGCGAGCAGCGCCCCTCCGCCCGTCTCGCCGAACCCGGCTGCGAGGGCGCTTCGGCGACCGGGGGTGAAGCCCATGTGCTCCATGGCGGCGGCCGTCCCGTCCAGGCCGGCGCCGCCGAACCACCCGAACAGCTTCTGGGTGCCGTGCGCCATGAGCACCGCTCCGGTTCCGGCCCGCAGGGCCAGCAGAGCGAGGTCACGTCGGTTGATACGGCTCATCGAGGTCTCCCTGGAGGTGGCGGCCCGGTCGTGGTGCGGCGACGACATCCGTATCCCGTCGGAGCAGCCGTCACCCGGCGGCGGCGGGCAAGTCCGCCGAACGGGCGGGACGCGGCCGTCCCGCCGCCGAACGCCTGCCTCCGGAGGCGGGCCGGCGCCACGCGCCGGCACCCGGTGACCGGTCCGGATCTGCGCACCCCCGATGACCTGCATGTTCGGCGGGCGCGGCACGGTGGGCCGGCGCCCGCAGGGCGCGGGCGGGCCGACACGTTCACACTGACAGGACGACGAGTGCGATGCGCTGCGCGCAGTGCGGCAAGGAGGCCGGATGAGCTGGGCATCATGGACGACCCGCGGGATCTTCGCCGGCCGGGACGGCGTCATGACCGGCGAGGCGGGGCCCGTCCTCACCGGTGAGCTCGACATCCACACCACGTGGACCGAGGACGAGAAGCTGGCGCACGTCACGGTGCAGTACAGCGGGGCTTCGGACTGGCTGCCCCTCGCCGGAAGCCCCGTCCCGTGTCCGAGTGAGGAGGCGAGCCGCGCCCTGCACGACGCGGTGATCAACTCCGTACGGGCCGGGGCGACCCGTCCGCTGAGCACCGGGCTGCCCTGAGCCGCAGCCCCCGGACCCGGCCGGCCGCAGGGCTGTGCCGGCCGTCAGGCCGCCCTGCTCATGCCGCCGCGGGCTCCGAGGGCCCGGCGCTCCTCCTCGGTGAGCCCGCCCCACACTCCGTACGCCTCTCCGGTGGTGAGCGCGTGCCGCAGGCACGCGGCCCGAACCGGGCAGCCGGCGCATATCGCCTTGGCCGCCTCGTCGCGGGCGGCGCGGTCCTCACCGCGTTCTCCCGCCGGGTGGAAGAACCGGCGCGAGCCCAGACCACGGCAGGCGGCTTCTGCCTGCCACGCCCAGTGGTGCTCGGCCCGGCCCGGGAGTCGCGACACGTCGGACATCGCTTGTTCCTTCCGTGGGATGCTGGTGACGAAGGCTCGCCTGCTCACGATCCGGCGGATGAAACGTGTCGCGCGACGGGCTCCCACCCCACTGCGGCCGGCCGGCCCGCCGGCCGCAGTGGGGTGGCTGCGGCCGGCGGGCGTCGCCGCGGCCCCGACGTGCGGCTCAGGCGGCGTCCGTCATGCGGGCGAACACCACGACGTTGCTGTCGTAGTAGTGCTTCTTCGGGTCGAAGTCCCCGCCGCAGGTGACCAGGCGAAGCCCCGCGTGGTCGAGGTTCTTGTAGACCTCCAGTGTGGGGAATTCGGCCTTCGGATATTCGCCGACCCGGTCCACCGTGAACGTGACCGTCTTGCCGTCCTTGCGCGTCACCTTGATGGTGTCACCGCCCTTCATCGTCTTCAGCTTCTCGAACACGGCTGATGCTCCGTTCCATGTGACGTGGCCTGCGATCACGGCCGGTCCCTGCGAACCGGGGGTCGGCCCCGGCTCGTACCAGCCCGCGAGCGCGGGGTCCTTCGGGGTCTGCATGGTGCCGTCGGCGTTCTGCCGCAGCGTCTCCAGGGTGCTGGTCAGGCCCAGGGAGGGGATCGTGATCTTCTGCGGCTCCGATCGGGCGAGGGCGGGCCCGCCCTTGCCCGCGCCTCCCGCCGGACCGCTCTGCGAGCCGTCCGCGGGTGCCGCCGCACCCCCGCCGGCGGGGGCCGGCACTCCGGCATCGGCGCCCGCTCCCCCGGCCTGCCCCTGCGGGGTGGACGGCTGCGCGGCGTTCTGGCCTCCGCAGCCCGCAAGGAGCAGCGCGCCGAGGAGCGCAGCGGCCAGGGGGCGCGCACCGCGGTGGTATGGCCGCGCGGCCGGTGCGGGAGCCGGGTCGGGCGGGGCCGTGGCGGCGGTTGCGGGGGGCGTGCCGGGTGTGGGGGTCCGCTTCACGCGCGGCCCCCGGTGTTCTCCCGGCCGGTGCGGACGGGGACGGGGACTGCGGAGGCCCGCTTCCGGGAGAGGGCCACGGCACCGGCCGCCACCGCGAGCACGCTGATCGCCACACCGTCCCGGACCGTCACCGGCACGGACGCGCTCTGCGTGCTCTCCGGGGAGCCGCCGCCGGTCTCGATGGCTCCGACCGGGAGGGAACCGACGGCCGCGCCCTTGACCTCTCCGCAGTTGGTCGGGGCCGTGGCCTCCTGGGGCAGCTTCGCATCGAGTTCGCTCTTGCCGGCACCCTCGAAGTCGTACTTGCCGTTCTTGTTGCGGTCGATGCCGTGCTGGACGACGTGCAGGTCCTTGATGTGTTCGACCACGTCCTGGCTGACGGTCATGGTCCGCTTGTAGGAGAGTCGGCCCTTCGGGTCGGCCTTGGGCATGCGATCGACGGCGAGACCGCTGGCGGGGGTGGTGTCCCCCGTCGTGGTGAGGGAGATGTTGATGTCGCCGTAGTCGTGCGTGGCTTCGGTGTTGCTCAGGACTCCGTCGCGGTTGGTGTCGTCGGTGGCGTCCGGGCACTTGAAGTCGTGCCCCTTCGTCGAGCCGTGGAGGTGCTGGGCGGAGGGCTGTCCGGGCACCATGCCCTCGGATTCGATCTGCACGGTCAGCTGGTTGCCGTTGAGGCTGAGCATGACCGTGCCGCGCGAGCCCGACTCGTTCAGCTGCGCCAGGTCGATCTGGTACGCCTTTCCGCCTTGCGCCAGAGCTGGTCCGGAAAGACCGAGGGTCAGGAACACGGCGGCGGGTACGGCGGCGAGAACCACGTGGCGACCGGCGCGCTTGACTATCACATTCGCTCCTGTTCCGTGGATCCCCGGGACGGGAATCGCAGATCGTACGGGGTGGAAACGAGCCCCTGGAAAGGGCCTCGCTCCTTCTTCGGCGCCCCAACGCCTCTGGATGGGTTTCTGTTTGACGGATTTCCGGCGCCCACTGCTTCGGGCAGCCTTCCCCCGGTCATCCAGATGCGTGACATCGCATCGGCCAGAGCGGGGAATCGGGCGGCGTCGCAAAGCATCACCGAGAGCACGAGCATTCCGTGCGCGGTGTATTGGGGATCACGGTTGCGGTGCAGCCACATCACCGCATCGCCGAGGGGCCGACGCCCCAGGAGTATCCCGGAACTCCGCACGCCGGCGGCCGTCTCGAGGTCCCTGCGGCGGCCGCCGAACGGCAGTTCCTGCGTGCGGCGGATGCCGGGAGGCGCGGCCGCGTCCCGCACGTGGCGCACGTACGCCTCCGGCGGGGCCTGTCCGTTCTCGAAAGTGTTGCGGAATCCGACGATGCGGGCGCCTGCGCGGTACAGGCGGAGCTCGATGTAGAGCTCGATGAACAAGCCGCGAAGTTGAATGCGGAGGGGGAGGTGGAATGCGCCCGCCCCACTCGGGCCGGCCATGCTGAAACCACCGTGAGCATCTGCGGCTCTGGACCTGATGGTCGATGTCAGGAGCCGATACTCGTCCACCGATGCGTGCGCCGAGGAAAACGTCACGGGTTTCAGCATGGCCGCCTGCATCAGGTGGAGGAGCCGAAGTCCGGACCCCTCCGCGGTAATCTGAACGGAATCGATTCGACCTTGCTGTACTCACGCACGCGCATCCACCGCCTTCGACATATTCCGAGCGCCGACGGGTGACATGGTCACCGTCGCCGGATTCGGTTTCGGTTTCGGTTCGGTCTCGACCTTTGTAGTCGCCCTGGCGGCGGCCGGGCGAATAGTTGGCCTCTGATGCCAAAAAATCAGTACGGGGCCGCGGCGTGCGGGATGCGCTCAGACCGCGTTTGAGATCTCCCGTAGCCTGCTTCCAGTGGAGCGTGAGGAGGGGAAGTGGGTTACTGGCGTGGGCCTTGCTCTCAGCGGGGGCT